>JBAWXL010000082.1:0-16417 GCA_037144095.1 Bacteroidota bacterium | reverse complement strand
GCTTGAAATTTGGGGCTTGGGGCTTATTTCCTGAACAATGAAACGCGAAACTCCCCATTTGCACGGCACTTCTTGGAATTTGGGGCTTGAAATTTGGGTCTTTGGGCTTTCATCCTTAACGATGAAACGCGAAACTCCCTATTTGCACGGCACTTCTTGGGTCTTTGGGCTTGAAATTTGGGGCTTGGGGCTTATTTCCTGAACAATGAAACGCGAAACTCCCTATTTGCACGCCACTTCTTGGGTCTTGGGTCTTGAAATTTGGGTCTTTGGGCTTTCATCCTTAACGATGAAACGCGAAACTCCCCATTTGCACGGCACTTCTTGGGTCTTTGAATTTGAAATTTGGGGCTTGGGGCTTATTCCCCGAACAATGCTTCTTAATTGCTACTCTCCATCCTTGAAGTTAACAGTAGCTTAAGCCCGAAATCTGAGGAATCACGCGATGATGTAGGCGTTGTTGAGGAAATGGTTGAACAAATAGCCCAACCAGATGGTGTTGAGGAGGATGATTATGCTTAAATAGACGATTTTTCGGCGGGCTTTCATCAGATTGAAGGTGAAAATGTAGAGAAAACTAAGTATGGATAGAAAAAATCCCATATACAGGAAGGTCATTTTGGGCGTATAAGGTCCGTGTATTAAAATAAAGTAGCCAATCAGACCAAGAATAATAACAAGTATGATGTTACTGCTCTTTTTCATACCTTTTAATCGCGGAATCATAATGAAAATGAAGACATAAAACAAAGGCGATGCCATAATGTAGCGGTGCAAGCCGTTGAGGTTTCCGCCTTGTGCCAACATCACAAACAAAAAGTTGCCAACAAAATAAATACTGCAAAAGAATTGCAAATAATCGCGTTTGTTCACTCTCGAAAATAGTCGAACCGCAGGAATTTTCCCGGTTTTATAATGAACTACTAAATTCAATACCAAAAAAAACAAGACAGGCAGTATCAGACATGAGATGGAAAACACATTTAAGCCCCAGCTTTCGGCGCTCCAATCGGTGAATTTGGTAGGATACTGGAAATTGTGTCCCCATAATTGGCTGTGCACCTGAAACATCTTGAAAAAACTACCACAATAAAGATATTGTATGAAAAATGTGATGAACATGCCAAGTACAATTGGCCACAATTTCATGGCCAACTCCTTTATAAATAGCTTAAAGTTCTTGTTGAGCAAAAAAAGGTAGAAATCGGTGGCAATAAATGCCAGTCCAACAATCAAAAACGAGGGTCGGCTGAGGGTGCATGCCACCATTGCGACATAAAACAGCCAATGTTTTCCGCGAAATAGCCCCCACAGTGCCAAACTGAAGGTGAACATAAAAGTAGATTCGCAATAGGGGATATAAAACGAGAAAACCGAAGGCAGAGTGAGCGCAAATGCGAAAATTAGCAGTTGATCGGTTTGGCTATAGTCGGTTTTGCTGATGAAAAGCGACGTGAGCAGCATCAAAGACAGGGCAAAAAGCGCATAATTGAGGATTACGATGTATTTTGCCGACAAATGCGACATGTGCCACACGAAAGGGAATAGGGGAGAGAAGGCAAATGTGCCCACACCGGGCCACGAATTGTCGGTACCATAGCCTTTTTCCGACATATACTTGTAAAAGCCAACGTCCCATCGAATAAAATTGTCCTCATCGAGCGTTGTGAAACTGCGACTCGTCCTAACGATTTGCGTTTTCTTGTCGAGCGTGGTGCTATCCACCTTGTTGGCAAACGTAAAGGCGACTTTCCCAAGCGAATAGTCGAAAATGGTTTGATTTTGCAGCAAACTAAACACCATCAGTCCGAAAAGAAAAACCGCAATGCTGATGATGATTTTCCCAAATAAAATATTTTTCATCATTTTTACCCTAAGTATAATTGAACATACAAAGATGGGAAAAATTTCGGACATACAAGAGAAATGTGGAGGTCAGATAAAATATAGAAGTCGGCAGTCCACAGTCGGTAGTCTTCAAATGCCAACTTTAAACGTTTGTCCTATTATTATATGAAGGGTTTTGTTTGAATTTTGAAGATTGTTGACTGTGGACTGCCGACTTTTCTATATTTTTCTCAATTCATAATAATATTTTTCACTCGGGTGTGACCCTCAAATAGGTAGTAATATCAACCTAAAGCGAATTATTTTTATTGAAATGTTCATATTGATGAAAAAAATCTTTGAAAAATTTGCATTTATCTGAAACTTTATTTGTACATTTGCCGTACATATACAAAAACCCATTTTTATAGAAAAAGTATAAGAAATTTGTCAGTAGGCAATGAGAACTGCTACTATCATAGGACAATATAAGTTTGAAAAACACGCTTATTCAGAAGAAATAAGCCATCGGTTTTTCGAACATTCGGTCGATCAATTCATTACATGCGACCGGAACGAAGAATTTTTGCTCACATCCAAACTAAGAACTGGTCATTCTTCCAAAAAAACGCCTTCATTCTTAAATAGAACTGGTCATTCTTCCAAAAAAATGCCCTCATCCTTATATAGAACTGGTCATTTTTCCAAAAAAATGCCCTCATCCTTATATGGTACTGGTCATTCTTCCGGAAAAATGCCCTCATCCTTATATGGAACTGGTCATTTTTCCGGAAAAATGACTTCATCCTTATGTGGAATTGGTCGTTTTTCCGAAAAAATGCCCATTTCTTTTTACGGTATTCAAGATATTTTTCCCATAAAAAATACTTCTAAAAATATAAGCCTATGAAACATGACCAAAATTAAGATTAAGGATAAACCCTTAGGCTAAAGCATCGTTCGCTAAGAGGTTTATCATCACAGAAACCGAACGATTCAATTCAAACAAAAACAATATTATATGGCAGAAACAATGATTATTCCTGAAAGCACTCAGGAAATAGAAGAATTTCTCCTTGCTGCACAAACAAAGCAAGATTCGATACCCCCTGAAGACCAATTCTTATCAGAAGAAGTGGCCAATGAGTTGGAAGACCTCAATACTAATTTCCCTTTGGCAGTTTCGACAATGGAAACCGCTGAAGGCGTTAAAATCAATAAAGTAAGCATGGCTGATAGTGCTTTAAATTTATTGAAAAAACATGGTATATGTATACTAACTAATGTAAATCTTCATATTTATTACGGAGATTATCCTACATCTGTTCGTCCTTTCTTTTTAATGAGCAAAGATTCTGCAACATTTCCTAAAATGACAACTAAATTGTCAATTTTGAATGTTTCAGAACATATTTCTACCGGAATTGCAGCCCTTCCAGGACTTGGATTGCCTGTTCCTTCCGAATTTACGGCTGCCCAAAACCTTGGTTTACGTCAAAGTTATATCACAAAGTCGACTGCTGCCAACACAGCAACCGAAAATTTCAACACGGAAGTGAGTAATGTGGCTCAACTTCGCGAAACTTTTGCTGTTTTTTATCCTAAATTGCGCAAAGAGCTTGATTTTCATTGCAAAGATATGAATGAATCAGCTAAACGCGACTATTTGCGCCTCTGGGGCGTGAAATACGACACAGTAAGTGAAGGAACTGAGATCAGTATTTTGACTAAATATGCTGATGGAGGCGCTGTTGTGCCCGGTGTGCCGATTCGTTGTGGACAAAAAGACACAAAAGCCACCAAAAAAGTGCCCACTCCTGCTAAAAAAGGCGTAAAAGGCGTCACAAATGCGCATGGAAGCCTTGTATTGAAGACAACTCAAACAGGAAACCTGTTTTTGGTGTGCAAACATCCCGAATGTGTTGAATTAGCCTATCCAATTAAAGTGGAAAAAGGCAAAAACATATCCGTAACCCTTCATTTGGTGAAATTGCCACCTGAAGTTTAACTGAAACTCAAGGCTTGCCGCCCGAAATAACAAGCCTTGAGTTGATTTTATAAAGATAATGAAGAAATATAGTTAGAAAATGATTTAGGAATTAAGATGTAGGGTTTATGATTTGGGATGATAGCAGAAAATTTCAGCATTTGCTCTATTTCATACATCTTATATCACAAAACAAAGTCGTTTTGTTTTACAAAAATTGCCTGATTCTTAACCACATAGAATCATAGAGACATAGGTTTCACATAGATTGCGGGCATTCTTCCTCTATGTGAAATCCTATGTGCCTACTGTTGCTATGTGGTTCCTTTAGACCTTAAAGTTTAGCTAAACATCTTTAAATCTTACAGCTTAATTCATAAATATAAACAGTTTTTCTTCAAAAAATTAGTAAGAACAAGGTAGGTAGATTTGCGATCGACCAAATTTATTGGTTTATAAATCATGCTTTTTTTAATAAATTTCAGAAATCGCAAATCCTTGTTCTTACTATATATTAAATGAGTATAATTGCACGCTTTTTGTTAGAGAATATTAGGGCAAAAAACTGATGCATTTGCCTTTAATATTTCGTGAAACCACCTAAACCGGAAATAAATCAAAAGATGTGAATAAAATGACCATTCAATATTGTTCCAAGTCTTACAATGTTTTTTATAAACCCTATCAAATTTCCTTAAAATGAAAACAAAAACACTACTAATTGCCGCTTTTCTGGGAATTTACGCCTTCAGTTTTAGTCAACAAAGCCCAAATTTCGAAAAATGGAACAGTTTAATAGGAACATGGATAGGAGATGGCAACGGAAAGCCCGGTCAGGGTGTAGGAAGCTTTACTTTTTCGTTAGATTTGGATAAAAACATATTGATACGAAAGAGTCACACCCTCATTTTCGCCACAAAAGACAAAAAAGAAGCCGTTCACGATGATTTAATGATCATTTATGGCGATAGTAGTGGCTTTCCGGCCCGCGCAATCTACTTCGACAACGAGCAACATGTGATAAATTACAATATTGACTACTCAAACGGCAATATAATACTTACAAGTGAGAAAAAAACGGGCGTTCCGCAATTTCGTCTGACCTATTCTTTTTTAGATAAGGAGACTTTACACGCAAAATTCGACATTTCGCCCACAGGAGACAGCTTTTTTACTTATATTGAAGGCAATAGCAAAAGAAAACAGTAGCTATTCGGAAAAGAAAAAAGATTAATTTTGAAGAAAAATCCAGTTATAACAATTGATATTCAAACAATTTAAACCCAACCCAATGAAAACCCTCAAAAATATCTTCTTAATAGCCATATTGGCAGCATTTATGTTTTCGTGTAGCCAGTCGAGGCACGAAAAAAGCCTTTCTAAGGAAACAGCTATGGCCGATTCGATTGCCACCTCAAACTCTTTATCCTACTCAAGCCCGCCAAAAGACGAAAACAGCGAATCTGATGGAAAAAAAATCTCCACTTCGGTCACCGGCACAGGATATGTCGGTTCCTCAGCCGCCGTTGAAAACAAAAAAGATACACTTCACAAGTTCATCCGCACGGCTGAGATGAAATTCAGGGTAAAAAACGTTGCAAAAGCCACCTATGCCATCGAAGAAATAACATCCCGTTTCGACGGATTCGTCACTTTCACCGATTTGTCGAGCAATATCGACAACATTACCACCACTGCTATCTCGAGCGACTCATCTCTCGAAACCATGCACTTCACTGTTGCCAATTTGATGACCCTCAGAGTTCCCAACATCAAGCTCGACACCACACTTAAGACCATTGCCACTCTGATTGACTACCTTGATTACAGAAGAATTAAGGCAGATGATGTGCGCTTGCAATATCTTGCCAACAAAATCACACAACAGCGAGTGGCAACCCACGAAGAGCGCGTGAAAAAGGCAATCGACACCAAAGGAAAGAAGCTAAACGAGACCACAAGGGCAGAAGAGAGTCTGATTAACAAGCAAGAGCAAGCCGACAACGCAAAACTGTCAAACCTTTCGCTGCAAGATCAGATAAACTACAGCACCATCACCCTCAACATCTACCAACGTCAGGAAATCCGCCGCTGGGTGCTTCCAAATGAGAAGAATATCGACGCATTTGAGCCCGGTTTTGGCAACCAACTGCTCGATGCGCTGAAATTTGGCTGGAAAATACTCGATGTAGTCATCGTATTTTTGGCAAGACTTTGGGGTTTATTCCTGTTTGCCTTAATAATTTACATTTTATATCGCAAATTTGGACATAAACTCAGGATAAAACGATAAATGTAGGGAACTGCTATCTAACTTATGACAATAAAATTGATGTAGGCACCAATAACATAATGACATATAAGGAATAACAAAATAATTTCAGCTAACAAAGTTGATGAAATCTAAATATTTTGTAATTTTGATAAAAATATTAAAGATGAACACTCAAACATTTACAATCGAACTCCCTTCAGATATACTTCTTGCATTAAATGAATCAGAATCAGAGCTAAAGCAAAGAATTAAATCCTCATTAGCGATAAGATTATACCGCTTGCAAAAACTTACCATAGGGAAAGCAGCGCAATTATCCGGTTTATCGAGATATGAATTTGAAAAATTGCTCTCAGAAAGCGAAATCCCTATTTCAAATCTTAGCCTTGAAGATATTTTAGGTGATGTTAAGAAGTTGAAATAGTATGAAAAACGGAATTGTAGTCGCTGACTCAGGACCAATTTACTCTTTGGTGCTTATTAATAAGCTTAGTATATTGGATTCTTTATTTAGTGAGGTGAAAATCCCTGAAGCCGTATGGAATGAAATCACTTTTGATAAAACAAAATCAGATTATCCAGTACTTTATGAATATTTCAAAGATAAAACCTGCAAAATAGCTGGAATAAATGAACTAACTTTTGTAATGGACTACGGTGAATCAGAATCTTTGATACTGTTTAAAGAAATAAACGCTGATTTCCTGTTGATAGACGATAAAAAAGCAAGAAATATTGCTGAGAATTTTAATATTAATTGCATTGGTACGATAGGAATCCTCATTAAAGCGAAAGAAAGAGGATTGATAAACAAATTAAAGCCGATATTTGAGACCTTCCTACTCAATAAACGCTATTATTCGGTCGATTTGCTTAATACTATATTGATTTCTATTGGTGAAGAAGGATTTAATATTAAAATATAACGATAGAATTCAATTTAAATGACCAAATTATCATTAGAAAGATTAATAAAATGGACCAAAGTGTTTTTTTAAATAAAGAAATCAAGCCAACTCCAAAACTATTAGGCAAAGCATTAGGCGAAACTCTGACTTTTTGGAATGAAATACAAGACTTCACTCTCGAAAAATACCCAAAAGCAACCAAAAATTGGCATTTTACGGGTAAGGTATCCGGCTGGAGCTATCGGATTAGCGATACGAAGCGCGTTATAGTATATCTTTTGCCACGCGAAGGCTTTTTTCGGGTAGCTTTAGTGTTTGGTCAGAAAGCAGTAGACGATATCTTGCTCAGCAATATTTCAGATGAAATAAAAAAAGAGCTCCTTGAGGCAAAAGTATTTGCAGAAGGCCGTGGAATCAGGATTAAAGTGATGGATGATTCGCAGCTTGCCGAAATAAAAAAGCTGATTGAAATTAAGATAGCGCACTAATTTTGGCGGATATTCCAAAATAATGTGTAGATTTGACTAATTTTTCAAAATAAGCTTTATAAGATGAAAATATCTGTCGTTATTCCTGTTTACAATGGAGCCGAGACCATTACAGAAGTGGTAAATTCGGTCGTAAATGAGTTTATACACACCGATTACGAGATCATTTTGGTGAACGATGGCAGTAAAGACCAAAGCGAAAAGGTTTGTGAGCAGATTTCTCTTGCCAACCCTAACATCAAATTCATCTCTCTGCGAAAAAACTTCGGCGAACACAATGCCGTAATCTGTGGATTGAACTACACAAGCGGAGACTACAGCGCAATAATCGACGATGACTTCCAAAATCCCCCTTCCGAAATAAAGAAACTGCTTCAGGCTGCCACAGAAGGCGATTTTGATGTCGTCTTTTCAAAATATAACGACAAAAAACACCATTTCTTTCGTAATATAGGAAGTAAAATCAACGATAAGATTGCCAATGTGCTCCTCCAGAAGCCAAAAAAGCTCTATTTATCGAGTTTTAAGTTGATAAACAAAGCAGTTGTCGACGAAATTGTCAAATACAAAGGTCCTTTTCCTTATATTGATGGATTAATATTAAGAGTAACCAACAATATAACAAGTGTTGAAGTAAAACATCACAAAAGAGCGGTTGGGAAATCGAACTATACGCTGAAAAAGCTCATTTCCCTATATTTCAACATGTTTTTTAACTTCTCAGTTAAGCCTTTACGCATGTTTACCATCGCAGGTTTTATAATTTTCCTCGTTGGGGTGGGCTTTTCCATCGCATTTCTCATCGATAAACTCCTCGACCCATCTACTCCTGCGGGTTGGACTTCAATAATCATTGCCATTATCACCCTCAGTGGCTTTCAAATCATATTTTTAGGCTTGATTGGAGAATACTTAGGCAAACAATACCTCGACCAAAACGCCACCCCACAATGGGTAGTTAAAAAAGAGCTGCTACATAGCCAAGAAGAAGATAAATGATAGGGCGGACGAACGAATATTTGCGAATGGCGCAAGTAGAAGAGGAATTATGGTGGTATAAATCGTTACATAGTTTGGTTCAAAAGGCGATTTCTAAGCATTTTACTGAGAAAACCATTAAGATTGTCGATGCCGGTTGCGGAACGGGGGGACTTATGAAGTTTCTTCAAAAGAAATATCATTACAATAATCTTCAAGGCATTGATATTTCGCCCGATGCCATCGAAATTTGCCGCTCAGCCCAACTCAATGTCGTTCTTGATGACATAAAGAACATCTCTGCCCACTTCCAACCCGCATCAATTGATGTAATTATAAGCAACGACACCTTTTATTTCCTCTCCGAACCTGAACGAAGCTCAATTATTGCTGAGTTTTACAACTTATTGCAGCCCAAAGGGCTTGTTATAATAAACCTTCCCGCCTTAAAAGCTTTCAGAGGGATACATGACATAAGTGTTGGGATAAATTATCGTTTTTCAAGGAAAGATATCCCACGATTAGTGGACATTTCACAGTTCAACATCCTTAAAGCCACCTACTGGCCCTTCTTTTTGTCGCCCATTATTTGGTTTACCAGATGTTTTCAACGCATAAAGTTGAAATTGAATAAGAATACAAAGATTATTTCTGATATAAATTTGCCGCCAACGAGAATTAACGAACTCTTATTCAAGCTCATTCAAGCCGAAAACGCACTTCTCAACCACAAACCCTTCGGAAGCTCACTTTTCTTAATACTTCAACGTTTTAACTAAAGCATTATAAATGAAATTGCGCAACATAAAGCCCCTCAACCGCTTCTTCATCCTGTTCCTTGCCTTGAACTTGTTGTTGACGGTGTTTTATTTCGACAAAGGTCTCAACTGGAATTCTACCTCACGCATACTTCCTATCATGTCTTACTTTGAACAGGGTAACTTTCAGATAGATAAGTACAAAGATAGAACTGGAGATATCAGCTACATCAATGGTCACTACTACACTGACAAGGCTCCATTAGCCACTATGATAGTTTTGCCTGTTTATAAGGTTTTTGTAGCCACCGGACTCATCAAAAGGCAAAACTCAGGGGATGATTTACCCGCCATTGGAGTCATCGCTTCAATCCTGACTGCTGTCATTCCATTTTTATTGTTACTTTTTTTAATTTTAAAGAAATTAATAGAAATAAAACCAGCATTTTCACCAGTTTTATTAGTTATGTCATTATACGGAGGGATGATTTTTGTGTTTTCCAACGCCTTCTACTCCCATTTGTTGGCAGGTATTTTCATTTTATCGGCCTACCTGATGCTAAAGCAGCGCAAATTTCTTTGGGCTGGAGTTTTCACAGGATTGGCCTTTGCAACTGAGTTTCCATTAGGGGTTTTCCTTCCGGTTTGGGCACTGATAATTCTGATAAAAGAACGTTCCTTCCTGAAGTCTTTTATATTTTCTTTGGGAGTACTCCCTTTTATTTTATTCATTTTATATTATAATTATTATTTCACCGGTTCTCCTTTCAGTATGCTCTATCAGTTTGAAGCGCAGCCAGGTTTTGCTGAAGAGTTCAATCAAGCGAACACCATTTTTGGCTTTGCACTTCCACGCTTAGAGAATGTTTGGGAAATGATTTTCGGTCAATATAAGGGTTTATTGTTTTATATGCCCATTTTCATCTTAATCATATTCCAATTATATAAATCTTTGGGCAAACTACGAATTAAGGAAATCACAACCAGCTATCTTATCATTCCATCCATTTTATTTGCATTTCTTATAGTCTCAAAAAGCATAAGTTGGTGGGGCGGGTGGACTTATGGGCCCCGATATTTAATCCCACTCTGCTTTTTATTGATTTATGAAGGGCTTATTTTCTTATCAAAATGCGATTTCTCTAAAATTTGGTTTTATGGTGTTGCAGTTTTTGGGCTAATTTGTGCTTGGATGGCAAAATCTACTTGCGTTTATAGCATCCCAACCGAAGAAAAATATCCTATATTTGGATACATCTTTTATAAGTTTAAACATGGAGAATTTAATCAGGATAACTTACTAACTTTTTTATTCGGAATATCTCCAAAATGTGCATCTTATTGCTGGATGCTATTATTTTTGGGGAGCTTCATTCTGCTATTTTATCAATTTAAAAAGTATCAAAAGCATGAAATTATTCAATAAAAAGAAGTCTTTAAATTGAACTAAAATAAGCTCGAAAAAACACTCAAATAATTAATATTTGATTTTTCACTTTTGTATTTCAATAATTATTTATATTTGCACAAACATTTAAAATCACAAAAATGAATTTTATTATTTCAAGTCATGCATTATTAAAGGGATTGCAATCGGTTAGTGGAGTAATTGCAACCAATAATACTCTCCCAATTCTTGATAATTTCTTATTTACTTTGGAGGATGGCACCCTTACAATAACAGCTTCCGACCTCGAAACGACCATGTCGTGCTCAATCAGTACTGATAAGGCTGATAATGATGGTCAAATTGCAGTACCTGCTCGTATCCTTATGGATATGTTGAAAACTTTTTCTGAAGTCCCAATAAGTTTTACTACCGATCCTAAAACTTTCAATGTTGAATTGTCAGCTGGTGAAGGGAAATACAAATTAGCTGGTAAAAACCCGGAGGAATTCCCTCGTTCTCCATTGGCTGAAGGCACAACAGCCACAGAGCTAAGTTCAAAACTCATCTCGCAGGCAATAAACAAGACCATGTTTGCTGCCGGAACTGATACTATGCGAATGATTATGACAGGTGTATTCTGCGAATTGTATGAAGATTACGTAAGTTTTGTTGCTACTGATGCACATAAACTGGTTCGTTATCGTCGTTATGATGCAGGTTCTGGCGAAAGGTCGAGTTTCACACTACCCAAAAAACCTCTCATTCAGCTTAAGACCCTACTTGCAAATGAAGACTTTTCTGTAAAGCTGGAATTCAACGAAACAAACGTATTCTTTTCATTTAATAACATCAGTTTGGTTTCTCGTTTAATCGAAGGGAAGTATCCTAACTACGAAGCTGTGATTCCAGTTGAAAATCCTAACAAAATGGTGGTGGATCGTTTGTCTTTCCTCAATTCTATAAAACGTGTTTCCATCTTTGCCAATCAATCTACTCACCAAATCCGCTTAAAAATTAGTGGGAAGGAGTTAGTTTTGTCAGCAGAGGATCTTGATTATTCAAATGAAGCAAAAGAACGCCTGACTTGTTCAAATGAAGGTGAGGATATAGAAATTGGTTTCAATTCTCGTTTTTTACTTGAAATGATAAGCAATATCGACACCGAAGAAGTGCTTCTTGAAATGTCGGCACCCAATCGTGCAGGCCTAATCAAGCCTGTTGATCCAGAAAACAAGCAGGAAGATGTGCTCATGTTGCTGATGCCTGTAATGCTTAACGCATAATCTTACATTTTTACTGAACACACTCAACTATTTTTATGAAAAAATTCTTCTGTGCTTGCCTCATTTTGTGGGCAAGCATCAATTTTAGTTTTGCTCAGAGCAATCCTGATTTGAAATTTTCTAATACCATCATTCAATTGGGAAGTATTAATGAAGATAGTCTTCCCAAATCAGGAAATTTTGGCTTTTCTAATATTGGTACAACTGATTTTAAAATCAATACAGTTGATGTTAATCCTGAATTAGGGGTTGTTAAATATTCTAACACCCTCATTCAATCCAATGGCAAAGGCTTTGTAACCATTTCAGTTAAAAAGGGGATGAGGGTTGGTAAGTTTGCCGAAACAATAAAGGTTTACAGCGGGAAAGGGAATATATATTGTAATATTCTCACCTTAAGTGGAACAATAACTCCCCGTGAAAAGAAATTTAACGAGTATTTCGAATATTCTGTAGGTAATCTTTCTTTTATTCACAAAGTTCAAGATTTAAAAAACATTAAAAGCAGTCAATCTAAAACAGATTCTATCCTTGTATTTAACAAAGGGAAAAAAGCAATAGGGATTGGTTTTGATAGTCTTCCTTCTTACTTGGTTTGTGAAGCGGTTCCTGATACATTAGGTCCCGGGAAAACAGGAGCTATCGTAGTGCATTTTAATGCAACAATGAAAAACGATTTCGGCCCGGTAACTGAAAACCTGATACTGCAAACCAACGACATTCAAGAGCCTCAAAAACCTATTATTATTCATGCTAATATTTTAGAAGACTTCACTAAAATGAAATCATCCAAAGTGAAAATATTTCCAAGGATCACAATGTCTTCCTACAACTACAATTTTGGTTTAGTTGAAAAGGGTCAGGAGTATACCTATACTTTTAATTTTAAAAATAGCGGCACCCGTGAACTATTAATTCATAAAGCCTACTGCGAAAGTTCATGGTTTAGTACCACTTTCGCCGAAAAAACCAAAGCAGGCAAATCAGGAACAATCACTGTTAGCTTAAAAGTTCCAATTTTGGCAAAAGGTAAGTTTAGTCAGAAGATGTTGATTATATCTAACGATTCAGAGAATCCTGTTGTCGAACTATTATTAAGCGGAGAAGTTAAGTAGATAAACCTAATTCTCAACATTCTGAACACAAGCTTTCATTATAGAAGTGGTGATTAAGGGTATTTTTGTATCTTTGCAGCCATGGAAACAATATTAAGCGGAATCAGACCTACCGGTAATTTACATCTCGGGAATTACTTCGGAGCATTAAAAAACTTCGTTAAATTACAACACGAAAACAAGTGTTTTTTCTTCATTGCCGATTATCATTCTCTCACAACTCACCCAACACCAAGCGATTTGCAGGGGAATGTAAAGAATGTTTTGGTTGAATATATTGCAGCAGGACTTGATCCTGAAGTAGCAACTCTTTATATTCAAAGTGATGTAAAAGAAGTATGTGAACTCTACCTTCTTCTTAATATGAATGCCTATGTTGGAGAACTTCAACGGGTGGCTTCCTTTAAAGAGAAAATCCGTTCTCAACCTGATAATGTTAATGCCGGCTTATTGACTTACCCCACACTAATGGCTGCCGATATTTTAATGCACAGGGCTGCTAAAGTACCAGTTGGCAAGGATCAGGAACAACATCTCGAGATGTCACGTAACTTTGCAAATCGTTTTAACAATCTGTATAAAGTTGATTGCTTCCCTATTCCTGTTGCATATAATTTTGGTAATGATTTAGTGAAAGTACCGGGCTTAGATGGCTCAACCAAGATGTCAAAGTCTAACTCTGAGGCTTCTGTTATCTACCTTTGCGATTCACCTGATGATATAAAAAAGAAAGTTATGCGTGCTGTTTCCGATAGTGGACCAACAGTTCCTAATCAGAAAAAACCTCAGGCCATTGCCAATCTGTTTGATTTGATGAAAACCCTTTCGAAACCGGATACCTTAGCCTATTTTAGCGACCAATATGATAATTGCACTATTCGTTATGGAGATATGAAAAAGCAATTAACTGAAGATGCTATTGCATTTACTGCACCTTTCCGTGAAAAGATACTGGAGCTATCTTCCAACAAAGAGTATTTACATAAAGTCGCCAAATTAGGAGCTGAGAAAGCACGCGAAAGTGCTTCTGCTACTCTTTCTCAGGTTAGAGAAATCATTGGAATCAAATCACTTTAATATCCCACCTTCAAATTGAATGAAACCACCATTAAACCTGAAACGGTAGTACTTATAGGTATAGTTACCTCCGGGCAAAGCCGCGAACAGTTAAATACTTATTTAGATGAACTTGCCTTCCTGGTTAAGACAGCGAATGGGATTCCGGTTAAACGCTTTATTCAACAACTTCCTGTGCGTGATCCGAGAACCTATGTGGGTTCTGGTAAACTCGAAGAAATAAGTCAATATATTAAAGAAAATGAAATAAATATTGCCTTGTTTGATGACGAACTTAGTGGCTCTCAAATCAGAAACATCGAGAATATTCTCGAATGTAAGGTGCTTGACAGAACTGGACTCATCCTTGATATCTTTGCACGGCATGCTCGTACTTCTTATGCGAAGACTCAGGTTGAATTAGCACAATATCAATACTTACTTCCACGCCTTACCCGTCTGTGGACTCACCTTTCCAAGCAAAAAGGGGGGATTGGTTTAAAAGGTCCGGGCGAAACTGAAATAGAAACAGACAGACGTATCATTCGTAAACGTATTTCCATCTTAAGAGAAGAGCTAAACAATATCGACCGTCAGAAAATCACGCAACGTAAGAACCGTGATAAGTTAGTAAGAGTTGCTTTAGTAGGATATACCAACACCGGTAAATCAACAATACTGAATAAACTTGCCAAAACAGATGTTTATGCTGATGATAAGCTCTTTGCGACATTGGATACCACGGTCAGAAGAGTAGTAATAGGCAATCTCCCTTTCTTGCTTTCCGATACCGTTGGTTTTATCAGGAAACTTCCTCACAATTTAATCGAATCTTTCAAGTCTACTTTAGATGAAGTAAGAGAGTCCGACTTATTAATCCATATCGTAGACATTTCTCATTCTGAATTCGAAGAACAAATTCAAACTGTTCAGCAAACTTTGAATAATCTTTCGGTTGCCGACAAGCCAACCCTTGTTGTCTTTAATAAAATTGACGCTTATACTTTTATCGAAAAAGCTGAAGACGATTTAAGCCCCATAACTCCTGAAAACATTCCGCTTGATGAACTGCAAAAGACCTGGATGGCAAAGATGAACAAGAATTGCATCTTTATTTCAGCAAAAAGTGGTGAGAATGTAACTAATTTTAAAGACCTCTTATACCAAGAGGTAGTTAGAATTCACAAGACCATTTATCCTTACGATAATTTTCTGTATTAAACTACAGCATCGGCACAATACTTTCTATTGCCTTCTTAATACTATCCACTTTTTCAAAGGTAAGCGTCAATTTGGTCCCGCTTTCTTTCATATAACAGCCTTCCGGCTTGCCGCGTATGAAGTCCAGCACCTTAGTAAATTGTGTTGATTGAAAATATCCTGATTCCGGATTCGAAATAAAGTAGCAAATCAAACGATTCTGACGCAAAACAAGTTTTTCAAACCCAATTTCTTTGGCTTTCCAGCGCAAACGAAGGGTTTCCATAAGTTCTAACACCTGATCCGGAACAGGTCCAAAGCGATCATTCAGTTCGTTAATGAAACCCTCAATTTCCTTCTCCGTTTCAAAGCTATCCAGCTCCTTATATAAGCGAAGCCGCTCCGTAATATTGCTAACATAAACCGAAGGAATCAATATTTCAAGGTCCGTTTCAATCTGACATTCTTTCACTTTCACTTCTTCCGGATCTTGCGGATATAAATCCTTCAGCTCATTCGCCTTTAACTCCTGAATAGCTTCATCCAAAATCTTATGATACATCTCAAACCCAATATCCGCAATAAATCCGCTTTGTTCTCCCCCTAAAAGATTCCCCGCCCCACGTATATCCAGGTCGCGCATCGCTATGTTGAACCCACTGCCTATTTCCGAGAACTCTTCTATCGCTTTCATCCGCTTTCTTGCCTCATCAGAAAGAGCCGACATCGGTGGGCACAGCAAATAACAGAATGCCTTTCGGTTAGAACGCCCCACACGTCCTCTTAACTGATGCAAATCGCTCAATCCAAACGTATGCGCATCATTAATTATAATAGTATTCACGTTTGGCAGGTCAAGTCCCGACTCAATGATCGTTGTAGCCACCAAAACATCATAATGACCATTCACAAAAT
The DNA here is from genome assembly GCA_037144095.1 of Bacteroidota bacterium. Classification (GTDB taxonomy): domain Bacteria; phylum Bacteroidota; class Bacteroidia; order Bacteroidales; family CAIXTV01; genus CAIXTV01. The sequence continues at coordinate 237 of JBAWXL010000082.1, read as the reverse complement.
CAAACATAACCTTTTCAAGTTGCGAACCTTCCATCTGTCCATGACCTATGGCAATCTTAACATCAGGTAGCAAGCGCTTTATAAACCCTGCAACTTCCGTAATATTTTGCACCCTATTGTTTACAAAGAACACTTGCCCGCCTCTCGATAGTTCAAACTGTATTGCATCCCTCACAATCTCTTCTCCAAAGGCTTGAATTTCTGTTTGAACCGGATAACGATTGGGAGGAGGCGTAG
>JBAWXL010000081.1:0-16538 GCA_037144095.1 Bacteroidota bacterium | reverse complement strand
TCAGAGGTAGAGCACTTCCTTGGTAAGGAAGGGGTCACGAGTTCAACTCTCGTCATTGGCTCTAAATTATTTTATTTTAAATTTAAACAAGTATATATATTCAATTTTAACATTAAGCAACATGGCAAAAGAAAAATTCGATCGTTCCAAACCGCACGTAAATGTTGGCACAATTGGTCATATCGATCACGGAAAAACTACTTTAACTGCAGCAATTACATTAACACTTGCAGATAAGGGCTTATCGGAGTTTAGATCCTTCGATTCAATTGACAACGCTCCCGAAGAAAAAGAAAGAGGGATAACTATTAATACAGCACACGTTGAATATTCAACTGAAAACAGGCATTACGCACATGTTGATTGCCCAGGTCATGCTGACTATGTTAAAAACATGGTTACAGGAGCTGCTCAAATGGATGGTGCAATTTTAGTTGTTGCAGCTACTGATGGTCCAATGCCTCAGACACGTGAACATATTTTATTGGCTCGTCAAGTTGGTGTTCCAAAATTGGTTGTTTTCATGAATAAAGTAGACATGGTTGATGATCCTGAATTGTTAGACCTTGTTGAAATGGAAATTCGTGAGCTATTAACTTTCTATGGATTTGATGGTGATAGCACTCCAATTATCAGAGGCTCTGCTTTAGGTGGTCTAAACAAAGAACCACAATGGATTGAAAAAATAATGGAGCTTATGGCTGCAGTAGATTCATATATCCCAATTCCTCCTCGTGATGTTGATAAAGATTTTCTAATGCCGATTGAAGATGTTTTCTCAATTACTGGACGCGGAACCGTTGCAACAGGTAGAATTGAAACAGGCGTAATTAATTCAGGAGATCCTGTTGATATTATTGGTATGGGTGCAGAAAAACTCAAATCAGTTGTTACAGGAGTTGAAATGTTTCGTAAGATTCTTGATAGAGGAGAAGCTGGTGACAATACCGGTTTATTACTTAGAGGGATTGATAAAGATGCAATTCGTAGAGGAATGGTTATTGCCAAACCAGGCTCAGTTAAACCTCATAAATTGTTCAAAGCTGAAGTTTATGTTTTAAAAACACAAGAAGGTGGACGTCATACTCCTTTCCATAATAAATATCGTCCACAATTCTATTTTAGAACTACAGATGTAACGGGGGAAATATTTTTACCAGAAGGAGTAGAAATGATTATGCCTGGTGATAATACTACAATAGAAGTACATTTACTTTCAACTATTGCAATGAGTAAAAACTTGCGTTTTGCAATTCGTGAAGGTGGACGTACAGTTGGTGCAGGACAAGTAATTGAAATCCTTGATTAATCAAATTGGAAAAGTATTCTAATATTTCGAATACTTTTCTATTAATTACGGGAGTAGCTCAATTGGTAGAGTAGTGGTCTCCAAAACCATTGGTTGAGGGTTCAAATCCTTCCTCCCGTGCCTTAAAAAATAATGTTTAAAAAAATAATTAATTATATAAAGGAAAGCTACGACGAACTTATGAATAAAGTTTCGTGGCCTTCATGGAGTGAATTGCAAAGTAGTGCACTTGTTGTTTCTATTGCTTCACTTATTATTGCTGTTGTGATTTTCCTGTTTGATATGGCATTTGGAATTCATGGCAGTTTAAATAAAGAAGACCCAACAGCCGCTTCAACAGTTTGGAGAGGTATTTTGGGATTCTATTATTGGTTTTTTAGTTAAATGGAATACAATAGTACTCTGTTTTTTTAAGGTTTATTCAAAAGTTAGCTTCCATAACTTTAAACTGTTAAAAGAAAGATAGAGTATAGTTTTATTATAATGTTCAAGCTAATTGTTCACTATCATTGATGTCAAAATAATATGAGCGAAATTCAAAAAAAATGGTATGTAGTCAGAGCGATTACAGGCAACGAAAAAAAGGTAAAACAATACCTTGAAAGTGAAATAAGTCGCCTTAATCTTACTGAATATATTTCGCAAATATTAATCCCAACCGAAAAGGTTTATCAAGTTCGAAATGGTAAGAAACTAGCTAAAGATCGCAACTATTTTCCAGGTTACGTGTTAATAGAAGCGTGTTTAGCTGGTGAAATACCACATATTATCAAAAATATTCCGGGCGTCTTGGGTTTTTTAGGTTCAAAAGGAGAACCAGTACCCATGAGACCAAGTGAGGTGAATAGGATACTTGGTAAAATTGATGAACTTACGGAACAGGGAGAAGAGGTTAATGTTAATTTTATTCTTGGAGAAACAGTAACTGTAATAGATGGACCATTTAATAGTTTTAGCGGAGTAATCGAAGAAATTAATGATGAAAAGAAGAAACTAAAAGTAATGGTTAAGATATTTGGGAGGAAAACACCCTTAGAGTTGAGTTTCACACAAGTAGAAAAAGAATAGAGAGCTTGTCGGTTTGTAAATTTAAAAAAATGTTACTATGGCAAAAGAAGTAAGTGGACTTATTAAGTTACAGATCAAAGGGGGAGCAGCAAATCCTTCACCTCCTATTGGACCCGCATTGGGATCTAAAGGTGTAAATATCATGGAGTTTTGTAAACAGTTTAATGCTCGTACGCAAGATAAAGCCGGAAAAGTATTACCTGTAATCATTACTGTTTTTAAAGATAAATCATTTGATTTTATCATTAAAAATCCACCAGTTGCAATACAATTGTTAGAAATAACTAAAGTTAAAAAGGGTTCACCTGAACCTAATAGAAACAAAGTTGCTTCTGTGACTTGGAATGATGTAAAAGAAATTGCTGAGTCTAAAATGCCAGACCTGAATGCCTTTACTGTTGAATCTGCCATGAAGATGGTTGCAGGAACAGCAAGAAGTATGGGATTTACAATTAAAGGACCTTCTCCCTTTGAAAATAACTAACAGTTATAAATTAAGATTAACTGAAAAAAAATGGCTAAAATTTCAAAAAAACGAAAAGAAGCTTTGACTAAATTCGACAAAAACGCGGTATACTCTCTAAATGATGCTGTTAAGATCGTGAAAAACATCACTTCTACAAAATTTGATGCATCTGTAGATCTTGATATCCGTTTAGGAGTAGACCCTCGAAAAGCTAATCAGATGGTAAGAGGAATTGTAACTCTACCGCATGGAACTGGGAAAACTATTAAAGTTCTGGTATTATGCACCCCTGATAAAGAAGAGGAAGTTAAAGCTGCAGGCGCTGATTATTATGGACTAGATGATTATATTCAGAAAATAAAGGATGGTTGGACAGATGTTGATGTAATCATCACAATGCCCAGCATAATGCCGAAAATTGGTGCCTTAGGCAAAATTCTGGGACCTCGCGGGTTGATGCCTAACCCTAAAACTGGTACAGTTACAATGGATGTTGGTAAAGCTGTATTGGAAGTTAAGGCGGGGAAAATAGATTTTAAAGTTGATAAATATGGTATTGTTCATGCATCTGTTGCAAAAGTATCCTTTGAGGATGATAAAATTACAGAAAATGCAAAAGAATTATTATCATCTATTATCAAACTAAAACCAGCTGCTGCAAAAGGTACATATATTAAAAGCATCTACCTTTCCAGTACTATGAGTTTAGGAATTCAGGTTGAACCTAAATCTATAATTTAGTACTTTTCAAAAAACTGCGAAAAATAAAACAGACATGAGAAAAGAAGAAAAAAATCAACTTGTAGACTCAATTACCGAACTTTTAAATACATTTCCTAATGTATACATTACTGATACTTCCAATTTAAATGTTGAAACTATTAATAATTTTAGGAGATTATGCTTTAAAAAAGAAATTAAATTACAAGTTGTAAAAAATACATTGCTTAAAAGAGCAATGGAACAATCAGGGAAAAATTTTGAAGAAATTTATCCTTTTTTGAAAGGACCTACCTCAATTATGCTTTCTGATACAAGTAGTCTTCCTGCGAAATTAATTAAAGAGTTTCGCAAAAAAGCTACAAAGCCTGCGATAAAGGCAGCTTATATAGAAGAAAGCATTTACACTGGAGATAACTTGCTTGAAGTTCTTGCTAGTATTAAAACAAAGAACGAAATGATAGGTGAAGTTATTTCTTTATTACAATCACCCGCAAAGAATGTTGTTTCTGCCTTACAGTCAGGAAAACATATAATTGCAGGTATTGTTAAAACGTTATCAGAAAAATAAAAATTAATTCAAACAATTAAAAATAAATAGAAATGGCAGACTTAAAAGTTTTTGCAGAACAATTAGTTAATTTAACTGTAAAGGAAGTTAACGAATTAGCACAGATTTTAAAAGACGAATACGGTATTGAACCAGCAGCAGCTGCTGCTGTTGTTGCAGCCGGTCCTGTTGCTGCTGGCGCAGATGCCGCAGCTGAAGAAAAAACAAGCTTCGATGTAATTTTAAAATTCGCTGGACAATCAAAATTAGCTGTAGTAAAGTTAGTTAAAGAACTTACTAGCCTAGGATTAAAAGAAGCAAAAGAGTTAGTTGATGCAGCTCCAAAGCCGATTAAAGAAGGCGTAACAAAAAATGAAGCTGAAGCATTGAAATCTCAATTAGAAGAAGCAGGAGCAGAGGTGGAAATTAAGTAGAGATGTAATCTTATTTGATGTAAGGTAGTAGACTTCTTCCTAAATTTCTAAGGAAGAAGTCTTTACTACTATAATTCATTTTTATTTCTTAACTTAAACATTTAAACCTTGGCTACTCAAAATTTGCAACGAATCAATTTTGCATCAATTAAATCCGTTCCCTATCCGGATTTTCTTGAAATTCAACTTAAATCTTTTCAAGAGTTTTTTCAGCTTGAAACAAACCCTGAAGATAGAATTAACGAAGGCTTATATAAAGTTTTCGCAGAGAATTTTCCAATCACAGATGCAAGGAACAATTTTGTTCTTGAATTTTTAGATTATTTTGTTGATCCACCACGTTATACAACTGAAGAGTGTATAGAAAGAGGACTGACTTATTGTGTTCCTTTTAAGGCTAAACTTAAGTTATATTGTACTGATCCAGATCACGAAGATTTTGAAACTATAATTCAAGACGTTTACCTTGGGATGATTCCTTATATGACCCCCAAAGGTACATTTATTATTAATGGTGCTGAACGTGTTGTTGTCTCTCAACTACATAGATCTCCTGGCGTATTTTTTGGCACAAGTTTGCACGCCAACGGAACTCAGTTGTATTCTGCTCGTATCATTCCTTTTAAAGGATCATGGATGGAATTTACTACTGACATCAATAATGTGATGTACGCATATATTGATAGAAAGAAAAAATTACCTATAACCACTCTTCTTAGAGCAATTGGCTACGAAACGGATAAAGATATTCTTGAGATATTCGGTCTTGCAGACGAAATTAAAGTTTCAAAAGTAAATCTCAAAAAGGTTGTTGGCCAGAAGCTTGCAGCTCGAGTTGTTAGAACTTGGGTAGAAGATTTTGTTGATGAAGATACTGGTGAGGTGGTGTCAATTGAAAGAACTGAGGTTCTTATTGATCGTGAAACCGAATTAGATGTTAAACACATTGATTTAATTGTTGATGCTGGAATAAAGACAATTTTACTTCATAAGTATAAAGAGGGTGAAGAAATTGACTATTCTATAATTTTCAACACATTACAAAAAGATACAGCTAACTCAGAAAAGGAAGCTGTTGAATATATTTATCGTCAATTGAGAAATGCAGAACCTCCCGATGAAGAAACAGCACGTGGAGTAATCGAAAAACTTTTTTTCTCTGATAAACGATATGATTTAGGGGATGTTGGACGTTATAGAATAAACAAAAAACTCAATCTTGACGTTCCATCAAATACAAAAATTCTAACAAAAGAAGATATTATTTATATAATTAAATATCTTATTGAACTTATTAATGCTAAAGCGGAAGTTGATGATATTGACCATTTAAGTAATCGAAGAGTTAGAACTGTAGGCGAACAATTGTATATGCAATTTGGCGTTGGTTTAGCTCGTATGGCAAGAACAATTCGTGAAAGAATGAATGTTCGAGATAACGAGGTATTTACTCCTATGGATTTAATAAATGCTAAAACTTTATCTTCCGTTATAAATTCATTTTTTGGGACAAATCAGTTGTCTCAATTTATGGATCAAACAAATCCACTCGCAGAAATTACTCATAAAAGAAGGATTTCTGCCCTAGGACCTGGTGGATTATCTCGTGAAAGAGCAGGATTTGAAGTACGTGACGTACATTATACTCATTATGGAAGACTTTGTACAATTGAAACTCCTGAAGGACCAAACATTGGATTGATTTCTTCTCTCTGTGTTTATGCAAAAATCAATAAGCTTGGCTTTATTGAAACACCTTATGTTAAAATTGATGAAGGCAGGGTTGTTTCTGAAGAAAAGCCTATTTACTATAGTGCAGAAGAAGAAGAAAGCAATATTATTACTCAGGCAACTACTCCTGTTAATGAAGAAAATATTCTTGCTTCTAGTAAAATTAAAGCAAGATTCCAAGCAGATTATCCTATTGTTGAGAGAACAAAAGTAGCATTGATGGATATTGCGCCTAATCAAATTGCTTCAATAGCAGCTTCTTTAATTCCGTTCCTCGAACACGATGATGCAAACCGTGCATTAATGGGTTCAAACATGATGCGTCAGGCAGTTCCCTTAATTAGTACTGAGCAATCAATTGTTGGAACAGGTATTGAAGCCGATGTAGCTAAAGATTCCCGTGTATTAATTAATGCCGAAGGTGATGGTGTTGTGCAATATGTTGATTCAATTCAAATTGCTATACATTATAACCGTAAAGAAGTCGAACGTTTAGTTAGTTTTGAAGAAGATGTAAAAGTTTATAAGCTAACCAAATTTGCCAGAACGAATCAAAATACTTGTGTCAACTTAAAACCAATTGTAAAAAAGGGAGATAAGGTTGTAAAAGGGCAGGTGCTTTGTGAAGGCTATTCTACTAAGGAAGGAGAACTTGCTTTAGGAAGAAACCTTATGGTAGCATTTATGCCTTGGAAAGGATATAATTTTGAAGATGCTATAGTAATATCTGAAAAAGTAGTAAAAGAAGATATTTTCACTTCTATTCATATCGAAGAATTCACACTGGAAGTTCGTGAAACCAAACGTGGATTAGAAGAATTAACCAGTGATATTCCTAATGTTAGTGCAGAAGCAACCAAAGACCTCGATGAAAATGGACTTATTAGAATTGGAGCCGAAGTAATTGAAGGAGACATTTTGATTGGTAAAATCACTCCAAAGGGAGAATCAGATCCAACACCCGAAGAAAAACTGCTGAGAGCTATTTTTGGTGATAAGGCAGGCGATGTAAAAGATGCATCTCTTAAAGCTCCTCCTTCAATGAAAGGTGTTGTGATTAACAAAAAACTTTTCTCAAAGGTCATTAAAGATAAAAAAACCAAAGGGAAAGAAAAAGACCTTTTAAAAGATTTTGAAGAAACATTTAATCAAAACACTCAAAATCTTAAATTAAAATTATGCGACAAACTAATGATTTTACTTAATGGTAAAACCTCACAAGGTGTTCATAATATTTTTAAAGAAAATGTAGTTCCTAAAGGCACTAAATATAATCCTAAAATAATTGCAAGCATTGACTTTTTAAATGTTAATCCCAATAAATGGACTTCGGATAGCGAAAAAAATGATTTAATTAAAGAACTTATCAATAATTATATCATAAAACATAAAGAATATTTTGGAATATATACTCGCCAGAAATTTGTTGCTACAGTTGGTGACGATTTGCCAAGTGGAATCATTCAAATGGCAAAAGTCTATATTGCGAAAAAGCGTAAACTTAAAGTGGGTGATAAAATGGCCGGTCGACATGGAAACAAGGGGATTGTCGCCAAAATCGTTCGTGAAGAAGATATGCCTTTCCTTGAAGATGGCACTCCTGTTGACGTTGTTCTAAACCCATTAGGTGTACCTTCTCGTATGAACTTGGGTCAAATCTATGAAACCGTTTTAGGATGGGTGGGTAAAAAATTAGGAATGAAATTTACAACTCCAATTTTTGATGGAGCTACGGTTCAAGAAATCAATGATTACTTGGTAAAAGCCGGATTACCTGAAAATGGAAGTGTATATCTTTATGATGGTGGTACTGGTGAACGTTTTCACCAACCTGCTACTGTTGGTTATATTTATATGCTTAAACTGCATCACATGGTTGATGATAAAATGCATGCTCGTTCAATCGGCCCATATTCCTTAATTACCCAGCAACCACTTGGTGGAAAAGCACAATTTGGTGGTCAAAGATTTGGTGAAATGGAAGTTTGGGCACTTGAAGCTTTTGGAGCTGCTAATATTTTACAGGAAGTTCTTACTTTCAAATCAGACGATGTAATTGGCAGAGCTAAGGCATATGAAGCCCTTGTCAAAGGCGATAATCTTCCTGTTCCGGGAATTCCTGAATCTTTTAACGTATTGATTCATGAACTTAGAGGTTTAGGATTGAATATTTCGTTTGATTAATTTTCTGAATGGGATAGGTTATTCAACCTATCCCGTTATTTATAAACATTATTAATAAAACCTATGGCTTTCAGAAAAGATATTAATATTAAAAACGATTATAATAAAATTACAATCAGTTTAGCTTCTCCCGAATCAATTCTTGAACAATCAAGAGGAGAAGTAACAAAACCAGAAACAATTAACTATCGTACTTATAAACCAGAACGCGATGGTTTATTTTGTGAAAGAATTTTTGGTCCTGTAAAGGATTGGGAATGTCATTGCGGAAAATACAAACGTATACGGTATAAAGGTATTGTTTGCGACCGTTGTGGTGTTGAAGTTACTGAGAAAAAAGTGCGTCGCGAACGGATGGGACATATACAACTCGTTGTTCCGGTTGCACACATTTGGTTTTTCCGTTCTTTGCCAAATAAAATTGGTGCATTATTGGGATTGCCCTCAAAAAAAATAGATACTATTATTTATTACGAAAAATATGTTGTAATAAACCCTGGTATCAAAGAAGTAGAAGGAATTAAGTATTTAGACTTTCTCTCTGAAGAAGAGTATTTTGCAATTGTTGATGCGCTTCCAAAAGAAAATCAATTGTTAGAGGATACCGACCCAACAAAATTCATTGCTAAAATGGGAGCTGATGCTCTTTATGATTTACTCAATAGAATTGATCTGGACCAGGAATCTTTCGACCTACGTTATAAGGCAAGCACTGAAACTTCTCAGCAACGTAAAGCTGAAGCTTTAAAACGTTTACAAGTTTTTGAAGCTTTTCGCGAAGCTCGCAAAAACATCGAAAATCGTCCTGAATGGATGATTGTTAAAGTTGTTCCTGTTATTCCACCCGAACTTCGCCCACTTGTTCCCCTCGATGGAGGTCGTTTTGCTACTTCCGACTTGAATGATTTATATAGAAGAGTTATTATTCGTAATAATCGTTTGAAACGACTCATTGAAATTAAAGCTCCTGACGTTATTCTTCGTAACGAAAAACGTATGCTTCAGGAAGCGGTCGACTCTTTGTTCGATAATTCACGTAAAGCTAATTCTGTAAAAACAGAATCGAACCGACCTTTAAAATCTTTAAGCGACAGCTTAAAAGGAAAACAAGGACGTTTTCGTCAAAACTTATTAGGAAAACGTGTTGACTATTCTGGTCGTTCTGTTATTGTGGTTGGACCAGAGTTGAAACTTAATGAATGTGGATTACCAAAGGAAATGGCATCTGAGCTTTTCAAGCCTTTTATTATTCGTAAAATGCTCGAAAGAGGAATTGTGAAAACAGTTAAATCTGCAAAGAAAATTGTTGATCGAAAAGATTCTGTTGTTTGGGATATTCTTGAGAATATTTTAAAAGGACATCCTGTGATGTTAAATCGTGCTCCTACTCTTCACCGGTTGGGGATACAGGCATTTCAACCCAGACTAGTTGAAGGTAAGGCAATCCGTTTACATCCTTTGGTTTGTACTGCGTTTAATGCCGACTTTGATGGTGACCAAATGGCCGTTCATGTTCCACTTGGAAACAGTGCAATTTTGGAAGCTCAACTGTTAATGTTAGCCTCGCATAATATTTTAAACCCTGCTAATGGTGCTCCTATCACCGTACCTTCACAGGATATGGTTTTAGGTTTATATTATATCACCAAAAGCAGAACAGGTACAGAAGAAAAGCCTATCAGATGTGAAGGAAAGTCTTTTTATTCTGCAGAAGAAGTCATTATAGCTTATAACGAGAATAAAATTGACCTTCATACTCAAATAAAAGTAAAAATTAATGAATATAATTCTGAAACTGCTTTATTCGAATTAAAAACCATTGAAACAACCGTTGGAAGAGTTCTTTTTAATCAGGTTGTTCCTTATGAATACGGTTATATCAATCAAATTCTTACCAAAAAAGCACTCCGCGATATTATCGGAGATATCTTAAAAAAGACTGGAACTGCCAAAACAGCAAAATTCCTCGACGATATTAAAGATATGGGTTTCGAAATGGCGTTTAAAGGGGGTCTATCTTTTAATTTAGGAGACGTAATTGTCCCTGAAATAAAAGAAAAACTTGTGGCTGATGCCAATCTCGAAGTGGATGAAATCACCAATAGTTACTATGAAGGATTTATCACCAATAACGAACGTTATAATCAGATAATTGATATTTGGACACATACTAATTCTCGTCTAACTAACACTTTGATGGAGAAAATGGCAAAAGATAAAGATGGTTTCAATTCTGTATATATGATGTTAGATTCCGGAGCTCGTGGATCTAAAGAACAAATTCGTCAGCTATGCGGGATGAGAGGTCTTATGGCTAAACCACAAAAATCAGCAGCACAGGGAGGTGAAATTATCGAAAACCCAATTTTATCTAACTTTAAAGAAGGTTTAACGGTGCTCGAATATTTTATTTCTACTCACGGTGCTCGTAAAGGTTTGGCTGATACTGCGCTAAAAACTGCCGATGCTGGTTATCTTACCCGTCGTTTAGTTGATGTTTCTCAGGATGTTATTATTTCTCAACAAGATTGCGGAACTTTACGCGGTCTTATGACTGGAGCTCTTAAAAAGAATGAAGAAACAGTTGAATCGTTATTTGATAGAATTTTAGGAAGAACATCTCTTCATGATATTTATCATCCTCAAACAGGGGAACTTATCGTCGAAGCAGGGATGGAACTGACTGAAGCTATTTCTCAAAAAATAGAAGATTCTCCTATTGATGAAGTTGAAATTCGTTCTGTGCTTACTTGTGAATCAAAACAAGGAGTTTGTGCCAAATGTTATGGACGAAATCTGGCTACAGGTCAAATGGTTCAGAAAGGGGAAGCAGTTGGAGTTATCGCTGCTCAATCCATCGGTGAACCTGGTACACAGCTTACTTTACGTACATTCCACGTTGGGGGAACTGCCGGTAACGTTGCTATTAATTCTAAAATAGAAGCAAAATATGATGGTATTCTGGAAATTGAGGAACTACGTTCTGTTTCCTATAAAAATGCCGATGGACAAGAAAATGAAATCATTTTAGGTCGTTCAGCTGAAATGAGAATTGTTGACGAACACACCGGAATCACACTTGCATCTGCTAACCTACCCTATGGAGCCAATCTCTATGTTAAGGCTGGCGATTTGGTTAAAAAAGGCGATTTAATTAGTGACTGGGATCCCTTTAATGCTGTAATTCTTTCTGAAGTAGGGGGTAAGGTTCATTTCGAAGACATTATCGAAAATATAACCTTCCGTATCGAATCTGATGAACAAACCGGTTATCACGATAAAGTAATTATTGAAAGCCGTCAAAAGTCAAAAAATCCGGCAATTCATATTTTATCTGCTGATAATGAGGTGTTGAAAAATTATGACATTCCTGTTGGCTCTCATATTATTGTTGAAAAAAATAAGAAAATTCAAGCCGGCGATATTTTAGTTAAAATCCCTCGTACTTTTGGTAACTCTGGTGATATCACCGGTGGATTACCCCGTGTAACCGAATTGTTCGAAGCACGTAATCCTTCCGATCCTGCTGTCGTTTCCGAAATTGATGGTGTAGTAACTTTTAATAAAAAACTAAAACGCGGTAATCGTGAAGTGGTTATCACCTCAAAAACTGGTGAAGAAAAACATTACCTGATTTCTACTTCTAAACAAATTCTTGCTCAGGAAAACGACTTTGTTAAAGCCGGAACACCTTTGTCAGAAGGTGCCATTACGCCTTCCAATATTCTGGCAATCAAGGGGCCAATGAAAGTTCAAGAGTATATTGTAAACGAAATTCAGGAAGTATATCGTTTGCAGGGTGTAAAAATCAACGATAAGCATTTCGAAGTTATTGTTCGTCAAATGATGCGTAAAGTTGAAATCGAAGATCCGGGTGATACCAAGTTCCTCGAAGGCGAATTGGTAAATAAACTTTCATTTCAGGATGAAAACGACTGGATTTTTGGTAAAAAGGTGGTAATGAATGCTGGCGAATCAACAAATTTCAAACCTGGACAAATTATCAGTGCCCGCCGTTTGCGCGACGAAAATTCATTGCTCAAACGTAGAGATAAAAAACCAGTCGAATCACGCGATGCGCAACCTGCAACAGCACTTCAAGTGTTACAGGGAATCACACGTGCATCTCTTCAAACCCGTAGCTGGCTTTCAGCAGCCTCCTTCCAGGAAACGACCAAGGTGCTTACCGAAGCCGCCATCAATGCTAAATCAGACCATTTGTTAGGATTAAAAGAAAATGTTATTACCGGACATTTAATTCCTGCCGGAACTGGTTTACGTGAATACGAAAATCTTATTGTAGGTTCAAAAGAAGAATTCGAAATTCTTTTAGCCTCTAAAACAAATAAATAAATTAGAATATGCCAAAAGATCCACAAAACGAAACTCAAATCAACATTCAGTTAAGCGAAGAAGTTGCAGAAGGAATCTATTCCAATCTCGCCATCATCACCCATTCGCACTCCGAATTCATTGTTGATTTCGTTAAAATAATGCCCGGAACACCTAAGGCAAACGTAAAGTCTCGTATCATACTCACCCCTCAACATGCAAAACGCTTGCAAAGGGCTTTACTCGAAAACATTGCTAAGTTCGAATCTACTCATGGTCCGATTAAAGAAACTGAAGGATTTGAAGGAATCCCTATGAATTTAGGTCCTGCAGCTCAGGCATAAGAACTTATGTAAATTAAAAAAAACACGCCTATATCGTAATGATTAGGCGTGTTTTTTATATCTGAAATTATTCAGAAAACAATTATTTTCATTATTATTAAAACTAAATAGTATTTTTGAAAAATTAAATTTAAAAGCATTAAAATTCAATTTAACATCCTTACATTATGAGAACCATTGAAAATTACAATTTTAAAGGAAAAAGAGTCTTAATTAGAGTCGACTTCAACGTTCCACTCAACCACAATCGTCAGATAACCGATGCCACACGCATTAGCGAATCAATTCCAACCATTAAGAAAATTCTTACTGATGGAGGTTCAGTAGTTCTGATGACCCACTTAGGTCGTCCAATTGGTCACGAGCCCGACTATTCACTCACTCCCCTTGTCCCCGTACTTTCTAATTTTCTCAATCGTAAAGTAATTTTCGACCGCGATCTGTTCGGACCTAAAACTGTTGATGTATGCTCTAACCTAAAGCCCGGCGAAGTGGTCTTGCTCGAAAATCTCCGCTTTTATCCCGAAGAAGAAGCCGCCGACGAAGACTTTGCAAAACAACTATCCTCTTTAGCTGATTATTACGTAAACGATGCATTTGCCACCAGCCACCGCGAACATGCTTCAGTAGCCACCATTGCGAAGTATTTTCCAAAGAAAAGATTTTTCGGGCTATTGCTTGCCAACGAAATTTTCAATCTGGATAAAGTATTGAACAATGCTCAACCCCCTTTCACAGCCATCATTGGCGGAGCAAAAGTATCGAGCAAGTTCGGCATCATCAAAAACCTCATCAACAAAGTCGACAACATGATCATTGGCGGAGGCATGGCTTTCACCTTCATCAAAGCCCTTGGAGGCACCGTAGGCGATTCGCTTTATGAAGACGACAAGATAGAGCTTGCCAAAGGCATAGTGCAGGAAATGATGCTCAAGGGCGTTAATTTATACCTCCCAACTGATGCCATCGTAGCCGATGGATTTTCAAACGAAGCCAACATAAAAGAATGCTCATCCGATGCAATCCCCGAAGGATGGCTCGGCTTGGATATTGGTAAAAAAAGCTGTCGTCGATTTGCCGAAATCATCAACCATTCGCAAACCATACTCTGGAACGGCCCCATGGGCGTATTCGAACTCGATAAATTCAAACAAGGAACCAAATCGATTGCCATTGCTGTTGCCAGTGCCACCATCAGCGGATCATTTTCCCTCATAGGAGGCGGCGATTCGGTTGCAGCCATCAACCAATACAACCTCACCGACCAAATGAGCTACGTATCAACCGGTGGCGGCGCCATGCTCGAATATATCGAAGGAAAACAACTCCCCGGCGTGAAAGCTATTTTAGGATAGACTTTGATGTGCTGATACAATGATATGCTGATGAGGAGATTAGTGCAAATTCTGCTCAGTTAGTTGCATAGCTTGACCTATGACGAGTGAGTCCCGTTTTTATCATCAGTTTTATCTGTCATGAAAATATCACAACTAATATTGATTAAAATTCCAATTATCAAAAGTGTCAAACCTAAAATAACAATCATTGAGACAGGAATCCATAGTGTGTTTTTCTCGAATGTGTCATGAAAGAATTTAATGTTTGATAAAAGATTATTGGGTAAATAAAGTGCTGATATAACTGAAATAACCCATTGAGCTCCTATAAGAAATTGCGCAGTTTGTTCAGATTTGATTTTATTTGAATACTTAAAAATGTATCCACCAGTTAATTTATAAAATACATAGCCAAGTATAATTAATATTACTGTGAAAATAATTAAGCCCCATTTCAATTGAATATATGAATGCGAGAACATTATCTTAAGCAATTAATAAAATAAAAAATAATCACAACAGCCTTGCCATAAATCTTTTTCAGTATTAATTCTAATTATCATCCCACAAAGATACTTCTTTTTAAATCTCCTTTTCATCTTAAGGACAAATTATTTCACTTATATATAAATATTCTCTTTATTGATGATAATCAATGAAATACTAATCATAAGCATTGTGATTATAATGGGAACGTTAGGCTTGATAAAGCTAAGGTGTAACTTTATAAAGGCAAGGCTTCACTTGATTAAGGCAAGGTTTATCTTTATAAAAGCAAAGCTTTACTTGATAAAGTCAACGCATTACTTTATAACGGCAATGCTTAACATTATAACGGCAACGCATTACTTTATAACGGCAAAGCTTAACTTTATAATGGTAGGATATACCTTTATAAAAGCAATGCTTCACTTGGTAAAGTCAACGTTTCCCTTTATAATAACAGCTTTATTCTTGCTTTAAGCTCTGTATTTGACAGTAGGTTATTGAATTACCCTCCAAATCCATTGGCCAAATTTATAATGAGACTCGCCTGAAACAAAAACACGGCGATGTGCCTTAGTGGCTTTAGATGGTGTTGCCAATTTTTCAACATTTGTTGAAGGTGTGGCACTATCTGATTTTCGACTAATAGGGACTATGGTTGCTTCGCGAAATGCATAGCAGGCGCCGCTTTCTAAATTTTCGACACGTATATCGTTTTCGGTGCTAATCAAGAGTTCCTCTAAATTTGCCTTCGGGGGTTCAACATTTTTGGCAGGTGCTTTTCCAAATTGCCTGATATAGGTAGTGCGTGGACCAACTGCTTTAGTTTTAATCTTAACAGCTCCTTCCCCGTCGGGCTGCACATCAAAGGCATTTAGCATAGCTCCTTTAGGATCTTTGAGCTTATAACCAGCCATTTTCACTATGTTGATACCTACATTCACATCTCCCGCAAGCCTGGCTTCTTTGCGGGCAACGCCTTGTATAAAGGATGCGTTTTCGTCATAATCGTCAGCTATGGCGTTTTTTTCAGCATCTCTTTGTGCTTTTGTAGCAGTTGGAGGCGTTGCTTTGAAATTTGTTTCAGTTGTTTGAAGATGAGTTGCTTTTGCGTGCATTGCTGCATCATCGTGTGGAATTTCTGAAAGGGAAGGCACTAATGAGGATTTTTGTGCTAAAGCAGCATTTACAATGTCTGTTGTTTTTCCGTTACGGTCTATTTTAAGAACCGTGAGTCCTGTAATGTTTAATTCTTTTGACATAATGTTGTAAATATTAAGGGTTAAGAGTTTAAAATTAAAAGATTAATTTGTTTGTTTTTATTGGGTTTTAGTTGATTTATTAATGTATGATTTGGGCGACGAAGATAAACAAACATATTGAAATAAAAATTTTTTCGTTCATTTTTTTAAATTATTTTTTTTTGAGAAAATCTTGTTTATGTAAATTGCAGATAATCAAAATGTATTGCAAACATAGCAACAGATTATTTTTTTCTTTTTAGAGGATGATAACATCCTGAAAAAGTTTCAACCTAATATCTCTACCGCCTCGTTTGTAGGAATTTCGAAAGAAAT
>JBAWXL010000080.1:0-16546 GCA_037144095.1 Bacteroidota bacterium | reverse complement strand
CTAATATCTTATTTTCATATTCGGTAACTTTGCTTTTAAAAGGGAAATCAATGTTAACATTATCGTTTATTATGATAGATAATTCATCTATTAAAGGTTTTAAAATAAACAATCTATCCAAAGTCTGATTTAAATTGGTCTGATTAATAAAACCAATTGGATTTAAATCACTACGACTGATCTCAAATATTTTTTTTGTTTCCATGATTTATATAAATGGCTGTTAAAGAAATTCAATGTTTTATTCATCATCAAAAGTATAAATAATTATTTGAATAAATGATAATTTGCAATTATTATCATTATTAGATGAATTCTAATACAAAAAAGATAGATTTTAACCTTAGTAAAAAAGATGCTAAAATCTATAATACTAACCTTCTTAGCTTGTTGTTGGAAGAGAAGGTAATAAGGTTTAGGTTAGTTGGGGTGTTTGGTTTTTCTACTAAGGTTTGGGAGCGAGAGAAGGTTTTTTAAAGAGCACAACTTAGTGGCAAATGTTTCGGTGAGGGGAATACAATTCCGTCTGAGTACTTGCTAATTTGCAATTACCTAACTTAGGCTAAAGCCAGAGCATTTTATCATTTAAGCCCGTTGGTTGAAACCAACAGCAATGAAAACTCTTTGTGAATCCCTGCCTATCGGCAGGTAAATTTGTGCAAAACCTTTGTGAATCCCTGCCAACCATTAGGTCGGTTTGTGTTACAGCTTTTTTATTTTATCTACCAATCACCAACCTTAGGCTAAAGCCCCTCAACCTCAACCTCAACCTCAACCTCAGCCTCAACCTCAACCTCAACCTCAACCCCATCCCCAACCACATTTTGATTGTCAGCATCCATTTAGGCCTTGTTTATGTCTATTTAGCTAATGATTATATCCATATAGCTAATGAATATATCCATTAGGTTAATGAATATATCCATATGGTTAATGTATATACCCATTTAGCTAATGATTATGTCCATATGGTTAATGTTTATACCAATTTAGTTAATGTCAGCGAAAATACTATCACTGTAACTTGAACATAATCAATTATATAATCAAATATTGCGAGGCCATTAAAGTGTAAAAACCTACTTCTTACAAATGCTTATTTTCAACTTATTTCTTTCAGGAAATCTAATGTTTTAAGACCTAGACCTCTTTAACTTTTCTATATTCAATATTTTTCCCTTAATTGACTAAAAGCCCATTTGGTACACCTCTTAACAATCAAATATTTTCAATTTCTTCTGTTAAACCAAATTTTACCTATTTTTGGACAATGAAAATTTTGAACTTTTTCTTTATCCTATTCATTCTCATTCTTAGTATTTCTTGTAAAAGAAAGGACGATAATGGCAATCGTAAAGCATTTAAATACAACGAATCTGCAGGCATTTCCTCTCTTGATCCGGCTTTTGCCCGCGATCAAGCCGTCATTTGGGCAGTCAATCAATTATATAATGGATTAGTGCAATTAGACGATCAATTAAAAGTGAAACCCTGCATTGCAAAGAGTTGGAACATCTCCAACACCGGCAAAACATATACTTTTTCCCTTCGTTCAGATGTATTCTTTCACAACAACCCCGAAATCGAACACGCCAACGGACGAAAAGTCATTGCTTCCGACTTTGTTTATAGTTTTAATCGTTTGCTCCAAACCGAAACTGCTTCTCCCGGCTCCTGGATATTCCAATATGTGGCTAAAGATTCGCTTACTTCAAAAAATTCTTTTCATGCTTTGAACGATTCGACCCTCGAAATCAAGTTGAAATCACCCTATCCTCCCTTTCTCAGTCTGCTCAGCATGCAATATTGTTCTGTTGTCCAAAAAGAAGTGGTAGAACATTACGGAAAAGATTACCGCACCCATCCCGTTGGCACTGGTCCTTTTATGTTTAAGATGTGGAAAGAAGGAGTGAAGCTGGTGATGCTAAAAAATCCCAATTATTTTGAGTTTGAAAACGGAAAACGTCTTCCTTTTTTAGATGCAATTTCAGTGACTTTTATAATTGATAAACAATCGGCTTTTCTTGAATTTGTAAAAGGCAATCTTGATTTTATTTCAGGTATTGATGGGAGCTATAAAGATGAATTGCTAACTCGAAGTGGTACACTTAATGCCAAATATTGCAATAAGTTTCAGTTATTATCTTGTCCCTATCTCAACACTGAATATCTTGGCTTTCAAATGGACAGTGCCTTGAATGTAAATAAGGCAAATCCACTAAAAAACAAACTCATCAGGCAAGCAATCAACTATGGTTTCGATCGTGTAAAGATGATGCGTTATCTTAGAAACAACATAGGTTATGCAGGCAAATATGGTATGGTTCCTTTAGGCTTATCTGGCTTCGATTCCTCGCAAGCTATTGCATATTCGTACAATCCGAATCTTGCAAAAAAGCTGTTGAAAGAAGCAGGTTATGAAAATGGGAAAGATTTATCGCCCATAAGTCTGCATACGACTTCCTCATATCTCGATTTATGTCAATACATTCAACAAGAATTAAATGAATTGGGTTTTACTTTGAAAATTGAGGTAAATCCACCTGCAACTTTACGGAATTTAATTGCTAATCAGAAAGTACCTTTCTTTAGGGGCTCCTGGATTGCTGATTATCCCGATGCCGAAAACTACCTGTCTCTCTTTTATTCGAAAAACTTTAGCCCAAAGGGACCTAATTACACTCACTTTAAGGATTCAAAATATGACGTTTTGTATGAAAAAGCCATGAAAGAAATGAATGACAGCCTTAGAATTGTGTATTATCAACAAATGAATCGCATCCTAATAGAAGAAGCCCCTGTAGTGGTATTATATTACGATCAGGTGATACGATTAGTTCAAAATAATATTAAAAATCTCAACAACAATCCTCTGAATTTGCTTAATCTCAAAAGAGTGGTGAAGGAATAGCGGTTAATTTTATCTCTTTTATCTGATTAATTTCTTTCTGTAAAATTTACTATTATTATTCCCTCTTCATAAAAACCATTAAATGTGGGAGTATGATATTGTCGACTGAAGACTGCCATTTGTCGACTTAAAATATTTTGTAATCAGAAGAAATTTCTTGGAATTACTTTAATTTTTTCAAAGCGTCTAAATATATTTTCTTAATGCTGTTTTTTTCTTCCCTTGCAATGATGCCTTCGATGGAAGGAAGCAATTCTTTATTATGTTTAGTTTTCAGTTTTAAAATTTGCCCCAAAGCAAAAGCAGCACTCCAACGCACAACTGTTCCCTTATCTTCGGTATTTGTCAATAAATTACAGATAGCATCGTTTAGCTTATCAGTATAAAGATGAGCAATATTCCCAATCACCCTTGCCGATTCCCATTTCACCCGGGGTGCTTTATGTAATAAGTTTTGAGTAACAAATTCCAGAGTTTTAAGATTAGTGATTTCAGGATTTGATAGGCTTGCATGCTCTAAAGCTTCAATACATGTTGCTTTCGGGGAGTCTTTGGCCACTTTTGCAAATTTAATTAATTCGTCAATGTTGATGGTTTTATCAATTATCCATTTAGCAATAAGTTCAGTTTTGTCTTTTGGCTTAGTAGCTTTGTTGTTGAGTAATTCGTCTATTATTTTCACAGCTAATTATATTTTATTTAGTGTTTGTAAGTATTTTTAAATAATTGCATTTAGGAACAAGGAGTGTGAATTTTTA
Source organism: Bacteroidota bacterium (assembly GCA_037144095.1). GTDB lineage: Bacteria > Bacteroidota > Bacteroidia > Bacteroidales > CAIXTV01 > CAIXTV01. Next base: position 12,877 of record JBAWXL010000080.1, on the reverse strand, counting down.
ATTTGAGTAGATATCTGAAAAACATCCAATTATACGAACTTCGTAACCTAAAATCAACAATCCTTGTTCTTAAATAAAAAGAAATCTAATTTTCGATAGGATAAAATTTAGATTATTTCCTCCACCTTTCCATCCTCGACATACCCATGGTCATCAGCTTAGCCATGAATTTTGAGTACTTCATTTCAACTAATTTACCTATCACAAAACTACGCATTTCTTTCGCGGTCATTTCGCGGGTAAATTCACCGTTTTGATAGCAATAGCTGCAATACGTGGTGGAAACAGAGCCATCTTTATTGGTTCCACCTTGCTGTGGGTCTTTACTTAAAGGCATCATACAGCTCTGACAAAGTTTATTTTTCTTTTCCATAATTTTAAACTGTTTAATTTATTTTATTCGTTGAATTTATATGTTGAATCAGAAAGCCTAATTTATAAAAGTCGAAAAGTTTGAGGTTCACAAAACCATTGATAAGTGAAAAGCGGATAAAAGGTTTAGTGCAAAGATAAATAAAAAGAATAATTTGAGTTAAATATAAAGAATGCATTTTTTTGTAGTAGTTTAAAAGAGTCAAATCCTGAATGAATTCATCTATGTCATCCACATAATTTAAAATTTGAATTAGGTTGATAATTCCTGTTTCAGTTTTTTTTAAATATTCTGAATTTGTTTCAATATTACCATTCAAAACCGGGTTATCCATATGATGAATATTGATGCCTCTTCTTTTTAATTCGTAACCGAAAAGGGTGTCTTCATGCCCATATTTCGTAATCCTTTCATCGAATCTGATTTTTTCAAATACCTTTCGTTTTATCAGAAAGTTATTGGTCATAAAGGATTTGTTAGGTAAAAGAGAACGAACCTCAAAAGGTTTACTTTCTTTTTCGAAACCATATTTCCACCTTAACATTTTATTTCTTTCAGGACGATAATTGTCATAGATACTACTTCCGCAAATTACGGGATAATCATATTGTTTAATTACCTCCAAATACATCGAAATATAGTCTTTTGAAATAATAGTAGAGTCGCAATCAATAAATAAAAGATTATCGAAGGAAGTATACTGAAGAAAAAGGTTTCTGATTCTTGCACGACCTATATTTTTCTCCAATTCAATATATTTGAGCTTCTTGCAAACTTCCTCATTCTTTTTTTTGAAAACAGCATCAGATGCATCGTCAATTAAAGCAATTTCTACGGCAGTATTAAGTTGTTTCGATTGCTCATCCAGTTCACTAATTAAAGCACTAACATCTAAATTGTAAATAGGAATGCAGATCGATAACATGTTTTCTATAGGTATTTGAATGTGTTTATTGCCTTCGCTATTAGGTTTGAGAAATAGAATTTTGCATTTCTAAAGTGAATGTCAAATATAAACATTCCTTTTGAATTGAAATTAAAATCTGAAATAAATAAAAGGATTAAATCCATAAGCTGTTATAGAACTGACAGCTAAAATAAACAAGATCATACTGATGAAGGTCATTCCAATATGTCTTTTTAAAGGATATTCATTGAAATAAATGGCATTTTGTGCCTTTTCGCCAATACGTAAATAGGTGAAGAACGCAAAAAATATAGCCAAAATAAAGAAAGTATAATATTCACTATCGAGTTCTACTTTAATGCCCAAACTATCGAAAGAGAACATTCTGTCGAGGTATAAAAAAGCATCATTGAGTTTCTCTACTCTAAAGAAGACCCAGCCAATTACAACAAAGAAAAAGGTGAATAGTGTGGAAGGCAGCTTTCCTATTTTATTATATACTTTTAAAAGGAAAACTCTTTCGATAATAAGGAAAAAGCCATGATAAGCGCCCCATACAATAAAGCTCCAAGATGCCCCATGCCATAAACCTGAAGCGAGAAATACAAACCAGAGATTGAAATATAGTCTTCTTTTTGTTTTAACTTTATTTCCACCCAATGGGATATATAAATAGCTACGCATCCAGCTTCCAAGGGTCATGTGCCAACGTCTCCAGAATTCAGAAATGCTTTTTGATATGTATGGATTGTTAAAATTTTCAGGAAACCTAAATCCTAACATCTTCCCAAGACCAATCGCCATATCTGAGTAACCGGAAAAATCAAAATAGATTTGAAAAGTGTAAGAAAGTATGCCAATCCATGCAGTAAAGCTACTAATATCCAAAAAATTCATCTGAAAAATCTGATCTGCCTGAGCTCCCATGTGGTTTGCAATCAATACTTTCTTTGCCAATCCAATACAAAAGCGATAGAAACCTGTAAGTTTGTAATCAATTATATCTTTTCGGCTTTCGGCAGGGATTTGATCTGCTAAATCGTGGTATCTTATGATAGGACCTGCAATTAATTTAGGGAAAAGGATGATATATAGCTGATAGTCCCAAAAATTATGTAATGGTTTGTGTATTTTTCGATACACGTCAACAACATAAGTAATGGTTTCAAAAGTATAAAATGAAATACCAATTGGTAAAATCAGTTTTGTCCAGTGAATTCCAGTAAAACCTGCTGTTTGAAGTAATATATTAACGTTTTCGATGAAGAAATTTGAATATTTAAAATAAAACAATAATCCCAAATTCACCGAAACAGAAAGCGTTAGCATTAATCTTCGATGTAAAACCGTTGTAGTTGCTGACATCCATTTTACCAGATGAAAATCAAGAAAGGTGGTTCCCAGTATAACAAAAATGAATCGCGGTGCTCCCCAACTATAAAAGAATATTGAGAAAATAAGAAGGGTAATATTTTTAAACTTGCGGGGTACTAAATAGTACATTACAAGGAAAATAGGAAGGAAATAAAATAAGAAAACTATACTGCTAAATACCATTCCTGAAAGCTCAATTTTTGTGCAATAATAATCAAAATAATTATACTGTTTTTTTCTTTCGTATAACTATCACATGGTGAAGAGCAAAGAAGCTTTTAAATGGACTTAGCAAGCATTCTTTTAGCCTGAGTATATGTCGAAATCCATAAGGAAGTAAGGGTTTGAAATTCAATCCGCCTGAAATCAAATATCGAATATAATTATTGAAAGGATGCATATATAGTAATTCCAATTCAGGAAAGAGTTTTTGGAAAATTGCAATATCTCTTTTGAAGACAATATAGCTTAATGCTTGATTTGCTCCTTGCATTGTGCCTGTAATATTGCTATTCCAACCAATCATCTTTTTATCAAAGGTCTCTGAATCGGTTAATGATTGATAAAACTTGTTAGCAACAAATCCATAATAGGGATCAATTAAAATGCAACCTCCTCCGGGTTGTAAAACTCTGATTAATTCAGTAAAGAATCGTTCGGGTTCTTCGAAATGATGAAAGCAATTAATGCCATAAACAGCTCTTAGCGAATTATTATCGAAAGGCATTGCTAAGGCATCGATAACCTTATCTGTAAATGGACTTGGTTTAATATCGGAATTTATTATTTCCGGATAAAGCTTGCTAAAAAAGCTACATCCTGCTCCAATTTCCAATCGCATGCCGTTACCATTGAAGTACTTTTCATCTAATTTTTTTATTGTTGAATAAAATTCTGTAGAGATATCCCGCATGTACTTACGCTCCGACATAATTTGGCGATGAATTTCGACAAATTCAATGCTGTCGGGGTCAATACCTTCCAGTCTAGGGTCAGTGAGCTTTCTTCTAATGCTTTTTAACAGACTCATTGGCTTTTAGTATATATAAACTTTCTTTATAAGTTTTTGGTGTCAATCTGAACACTTTCAAGTCGTTTCTAACATCAAGACTTCTCAATTGTTTTAAGCCCAAAAGATTCTCTAGTGATAAATTAAAAGGAATACTACTGAATTTAATCAGTTGAAACACCAACTTTACAATTGAAAAAGAAATATTAACGAAAATAATTTTCTTATGGTAGATTTCAGCAAGTGTACTATAAAGGTTTCGGATTTCGATAGGTTCAATTTCAGATAATAGAAGTAATCCATTTAAGTCTTTTTCGATTCCAATTTGAATAGCTTTTGCTAAATCATGAATTAACAACGTTTGTAAACTCTGATGTCCTCCATCAATTAATGGAATAATAGAATGTTTTTTAATAAAGAAATCAATTTTACTGAATAATCCTCCATTACCCAAAACTAATCCTGGTTTAATAACTAATTCGTTGAGATTTTCGAATTGACTTTCAAGGATATGTTTAGTTTTACCATAATTTGATAATGAATTTTCATGAGCGGACATACTCGAAAGGAAAACAAACTTTTTTATACCCATTTCCCTGCAATAGTTCCTAAGCATTAAAGTCCCATTAATATTGTTTTCATTGCTGCTTTCGTTTCCATTATAGTTTTCCCAAGCACAATGAACAACATAATCTGCATTTTCAAAATGATTTGGGTTTATTTCTGAAGAGAGATTGAATTGAAAAGCTTCAAAGTTCGTATTGGATTTCTTCTCTGGATAATTATGATACAAACCCCTGACACAATAATTGCTTTCGAGGAAATAATTCACAAGATAGGAGCCTATAAATCCACTTGCACCCGTAATCACAATAATTGGTTTATTATTCAGCATCTGTTTCTAATTGTTTTTCAATACTTCATTTGCTACACAATGTGCATTTGCCATTATACTAAAGGTGATTCCTTTAGCAGGAAGAAAAGTAAAGCCTGACCCATCTGCAATATACACATTTTTGGTTGTATGAATTCTTCCAGTTTGAGATAAAGTCCCTGGTTTTTCTTCTAAAGAAAAAGGAACACTTCCGGCATAATGAATGCTCGAACCAAAGCCGGGGTTTATAATTTTAACTGGGTATATATAAAAACTATTAAGAGTCTTTTTAAAAGATTTTAGTTTCCTTTTATAATATAGTTTCTCTTCTTCGGTTTGCACATAATGAGCTTTAAGCTTGTCGCCTGTGAAAGAATTTGAGTCCTTAGTCAATTCATAATATTTGCTTTCAGAAAATGAATCTGGGAAATGAAGTCCGGCAATTACAAATGCCGATTGAAGATATTGCATCATCATTCTTCCATCACAGAAATTTAAAGGAGTTTCTTTAATCAATTTATACAACAAGAGTGAACGGTAGGTAAATATTGAAGAAACCAAAACATCTTCATTTTTTCCGGTTTCATCTAAATAAATTACAGCTTGTGCAACACTGGTTTTTAATTTACTTAAAGGTTTACCTAACATGGCAGGGTAAATGCAGGGAATATAATTATAAGGATTGGATAATAAAGGTAAACGTTGGATTTTATCAGACAGTGAGCGCAAAACAATTCTTGCAGTTCCGGGTGCGCCGGTAGCCAGAATAAGTTTTTTTGTCTTAAAATATTCGATTTCGTTTGAAATGGTGTTTTTTGTTTCAACATCTACAAAATCTTCTTTCTCAATAAAACGTAAAACCAATCGTTGAGCCTGATAGGTATAGTTGGATGATTTATTTAAATTATTAATCGTTATCCATGGACGATAGGTTTGTTGAAGGATATCAGTATAGAAATCATTATCATAATATTCAGTTTTCTTTCTTTCGCCTAAGTCCTGACTAAGCATTGCCATTGGGGGAGGACCTATAAACACTCCTTTTTGATTGTATTTTGCCTGATGTTTTAAATAGCGTGAATAAATTTTCTCAATTGAATTGTCCATTTTCAATGAAGGCTGAACGTTTTTAAGTTCACCAACAGAATATTTCTTTGTTGAGCCTGCATCTCCTGAAATACCAATTCTATCCCCCACAATTTGATAAGCCTCTTTTATTTTCCCAACATCTAATCCGGCTTTTTGCAATTCTTCATCTGAATAAACAAAAGCTCCGCCACCCCAACCGCATCCTAATCCTCCATAGGCAAGGCTTTCCATCGGGAAAAAAGTATCTGATTCAAGAGGAATAAGCTTTTCAATGTTTCGCATTATGTGTTTTCGGGGAGGTGTCAACTGTGAACCTGTTTTTATATCATCAAACGGAATTGCTTCGAATTCATCACCTAATAAATAGCGATATTGTTCGTTATCATTTTGCCTGAATTCATCAAACGGGACATTAGGAACAATAGGGGCATATTTTTCATCTTTTTCTCCAACATCCAACATCAATACATTCACTTCTGCCTCAACTAGGGTTTGTGCTGCTTGCGCTCCTGAAGGTCCTGAACCTACAATGATGACATCATAAACCTTACTCATATTTTAAAAAATATAAGGTATAAAACTCCAATTACTAAATAGAAAACCGAAACCATTCCACGATAAAAGAAATTCAATAAATACCATGAATTTCTTTCTTTCTGAAAAAAATGATTGTAATAGTTTGGCTGTGCTTCGAGTATTGCCAGCATTAAGAAAATCCTTTTTCTGATGGGATTGTTTTTATCAATAATTGCTAATCCACTATCAATAACTTTCAGCAAAAAAACATTTTTCATCATCTTATCCCATTGGTTTTGTTCATTTTTAGTGAATGAAATGTTCAGACACCCTATCGCCAACGTATATAAATCAACCACTTCACTTGTGGTATTTTCCCCGATTAGATATTTAGTTAAAACCTGAGCTTCATCCTTCAGTTCCATGCTCTTTTGGGGATTGTTGTTTGTTTTCTGTATTATCTTTATGCTCTTTTTTATGCAAATTGTCAAGCAAAGTCTTCATAATGGAAATTTCCTGAGTAATATCTTTGTTTTTATTATGAAGTTTAGAAACCACAATTGAAAGATGTATCAGATAAACAAAGATAGCAAAAATGGCTGCTGTAAATACAAGATTTGGCGCCATATATACACCAAGAGACTTTGCGATGATGTCGAGTCCATCGCGCCATATTGAAAAAACTCCAAGGATAACAGCAAGCACTATCCAAAAAAAAGAGTATTCTTCACGAAGTTTGCCTTTGACAATGAGTCTGCCGATATAAATCAGAAACAATAAAGTGACGAAAATCGTAATAATCTGTATGCGAAAAGGAACTACATTCATTTGATTTTATTTTTTAAGACGTATGTAAGTAAACATAATTGCAACACTCACCTTAATCATATAATATATCGTGTTAAATGCTCTAATGGAAGATTTCCCATTTTCGCGCTCACTCATCTCAACCTGAACTTCTTTAATTGTTAGATTATTAAGATGAAATTGTATCATTGATTCGGGTTCGGGATATTCATCGGGATAATAGGAATTCACTATTTCGAGTGTCTTAGAGTTGATGATTCGAAAACCTGAAGTACAATCGGTTATTCTTATTCCACAAAACACTTTAATGAGATGTTTAAAGTAATTAATTCCCAAACGTCTCAGAAATGTTGATTGAAAACCACTTTTTTCTAAAAAACGTGAACCAATGATTATGTCAGCTTCGTTTGCAAGGGCAGGTGAAATGATTTTATGAATTTCTTTTGGTGGATGTTGGCCATCGCCATCCACTTGCATGGCAAAATCATAGCCTTTCTGAAATGCATATTTAAAACCTGTTTGCACAGCTCCTCCAATTCCTAAATTTGAAGGTAAATTAATTAGAATACAATCCAGCTTTGCAGCAATTTGAGAAGTATTATCTGTTGAACAATCATTGACCACAATCACATCCAAATTAAATTGATGGGCTTTTGCCGCTTCAAGCAAATTCATCACCACATTGCTTATCGAATGTTCTTCATTGTATGCCGGGATGATAGCTGCAATGCGTGGTTTATGTGATGTATCTGTCAATTGAATGGAATGTTTTCTGAACTATTTCGAAGCTTTCTTTTTCTCTTCCTTCATCCAGTTGAGATTGTTTTTAGCTAATTGAAAATTAGGGTCTAAATCCAACGAAATCTGGCAATATTTAATACCATTATCCCAATCGCTCATACAACCATAAGCAAAGCCTAAATTATTATGGGCAATGGAGTTTTTAGGATTGATTCTGATTACCCTCAAATATATTTCCACCCCTTCTTTATTCATTTTATTATCGATATAAGCTTTCCCGAGATTAAACAATGCTGTTTCGGATGTATCGGTTTTGCAAACTTTCAACGCATTGGTGAGGTTTTGTTCAGGAGAAACGTTTTGTTCTTGTGTTTGCTGTTGTGTTTTATCCGTTTGATCTTGTTTGCTTTTATCGTTACCCATCAGCATAATTATAATGAATACTATTGGGATTAGAATAAGCAAAATGGCAACTGCAATGGTTACGTTTTTTTTCTGCTGTTTATTTTGTTCCATAAAATTATAGATTTAAACTTTAATACGCAAAATTAAATTATTTTTACGAAAATAAGTTATGAAAGAGGGGTTGGAAATTAAAATATAAGATTTAGGATTTAAGATTTAGTGTAATCAGATGTTTTCCAGATATATTCTAAAATTAATAATTGTTAATCGTTGCTCATAAATCTTTACACTTAAAATTTCTCATTCATCAAACTTCTATTTTCAATCCATCAAATCCTAGAAATACATTTGGTGGAAGCATTTTTTTAACTTCTGCATGAAGACCCATCATGTGGCTGATGTGGGTAAGATAGGCTGTTTCAGCTTTCACTTCTTTAATTAAAGCCAGGGCTTGTTCGAGATTGAAGTGGGAGTAGTGGGGTGCGATACGTAGAGCATTCACAATGAGAACCCGAAGTCCTTTCATCTTTTCTTTTTCTTTGTCGCTAATATAATTGGCGTCGGTGATGTAGCAGAAATCATTCATTCGGAATCCCAGCACTTTTAGTTCGTAGTGCATCACTTCTATCGGAATTATTTCAAGATTAGCAATCTTAAAAGTTTTGTTCTTTATAGGCAACAAATTGATTTTGGGCACGCCCGGATATTTAATTTTGCTAAAAGCATAAGAATATTCCCTCTTAATTGATTTCAAAACTTCCGGCAAAGCATATACATCCATTGCCCTTTTCTGAACATAGTTGAATGCTCTTACGTCATCTAATCCACCTACATGGTCTTTGTGAGCATGAGTCAGCAGGACTGCATCTAATGTCAATACATGATTCGAAAGCATTTGTTGGCGGAAATCGGGACCGGTATCTATAACAATTTGTTGTTCGTCAACCTTCACCAATATCGATGATCGGAGTCGTTTGTCATGTGGGTCTTTCGATGCACAAACCATGCAAGGGCAAGCAATAACCGGCACGCCCTGAGATGTTCCTGTTCCTAAAAAAGTGATTTGCATAAGAATGATTACTTATGCAAAGATATATTTTTTACTTGAACTGAATAACGGAGATTCTCAAATTCCTAATCAATCGAATAGATAGTTTGGCATCCACCGACGCTAATTGAACCAATTAAAACAACAGCTTATAAAATTTGCATGAGAAATAAAATGAAAATATGTATCTTTGTAGAAAATAATGAAGATGATAGATAAAGATAAAATATCAGAGATAATTAACAAAATTGCTTTCGGATATAATCCTGATAAGATCATTCTTTTTGGCTCGTATGCTTCAGGAAATCCTGATGAAAACAGTGATTTGGATTTATTTGTAATTAAAGAAACCGATTTGCCCCGACCGCAAAGAACCATTCAGCTAAGAAAAATGCTATATGGTTCAATGATTCCTATTGATTTGATCGTTTATACACCTAAAGAGATTGATGAGTCGAAGGAAAATACCTCAAGTTTTGTATACCAAGTGTTACATAGCGGAAAAACCATGTATGAAAGAGCAAATTGATGAAATAAAACAGTGGATCATCAAAGGCGACCATGACCTAGGAACAGCAAAAATTACTTTTTTGCATATTCCTGAGTATCTTGATACTGTTACCTTTCATTGTCAACAAGCCGTTGAGAAATATCTAAAAGCATTTTTGATTTTTAAGTCAACACCATTTAAATTCACTCACGACTTGATTTATTTGCTCGAAATGATAAGTCAAACTGACTTAGATTTCGAGAGTTATTATGATGTTATTTCTGAATTACAAGGATATGCTGTTGAAATCAGATATCCTAATGAAATCATATTCCTATCAGTCGATAAAGTCGAAAATGCTATTCAGTCTGCCAAAAGTATTAGAGAAATGGTGGTTACTAAAATGAACATCACAATTGATTATAATGAAATCATCGACAAATAAGCATACATTGACATCAATTAATGATTAATTAAAGGAGGATTTGACCCAAATTTTTAGAGATAGTGCAAAAACACAATTTCAAGAACATCATATTTCAGTTACAATTTCAAATATCCTTTTTTAATGTACTCTTTCAAATTGGAACAATTGGAAAGATATTCCCTATACACTTTCGTATCCTGAAACTTCTGGGCGAAATTTATCAGCCAATGGCTTCTGATAAATAAATTTTTAGGCTGTTTATCATAGGGAATAAGTTCGTTTTTCAAAATGGCATTGTTCATATCACAAGCGAAAAGCATAAAGGTGGCAACTGCATTTAATTCTTTATCTTTTGTGCAGTTCAGCACATTTAAATAGCATTTTTTGGCAGAAGAACAGTTATAATAAGCGCTTTTCGTCTTATAACGATTTTCTTTATCATCATTGGCAAGAAAATTTAAGTCGGAACCACGATAATATTCGCACATCATCCAGGCATTGCCCCACCATGTGGTGTTGTAATAGGCATGTCCAAGCTTCAACCAGGCTTGTGCAGCTGCTTCTTTGTTTTTCGAAAGAGTTTGTTTCTCTAAATTCAATAATTGCGTGGTAAAACCGGCTTTGCTGAACTTATAATGAAAGTTTCGTTTCGAGGGCCAATACTTAGGAACGAAAGGATCTTCACACAGATAAGTTTTTATTTCATCATTGTTCCAGAAATTGGGATTTATCTGACAATAGGTAGTGTTTGCAAGCTTAAGATTTCCTGTGCGATAGGCCATGTTACCTTTTAAATCGCGATATAAATCGGTGCTGCCCATAGTGCTATCAGTATAGAATTGCTGATAAAACATTTTATTCTTGCTCAAACTTAATTTTATTAAAGTGTCGACATCTGAAATGCGTGCGTTATGGTCGAACCAATCAATTTTATCGTAATGATTCGAATTATCATAATAAAAACCTGTGTAAAAATGTATCAATCCATATTCGTTAATATCAGGGGGTTGATAGTATCCGGCATATTGATCTGCTTTCAAACGCATGAGACCTGCATAGGCTTTTCGCCCTATTTTATTCATTTTATAAGCCAAAATCATATTCAATGAAGCGAGCATTTTGCACTGAAACTCGTCGTGTCGGGCAGTAAGCTCAAAACTTTTCATCAATTGTGCGACATTGTTCAAATTTGCATCGGTATTGAAGTTTGGGCCAGTGATTTTCAGATAGATTTCTTCTGATTTATAAGCACCATAATAGGGACTTTCGTCTGTAATATGTATATTTTTAAAACAAGAAAAGGCATTTTGATAGTCTTCCTTGAGTAAACAAAGATGCATATAAGCTAAATCCAAATATTGCCTGGCTTCGCCATTGAAAAGTTTTCGTTCGGTATTCAACCAAGCTCTGAATTCATTAAGGTAGGCTTTGTCGTTTTGCAGATTGGTCTTAATTACATCCTTATAGGTCGAATCCCAGGAATTTACGCCACAAATAGTTGGCGAGGCATCAGTGTAAGTAGGGCATGCAATCCAATCGTCAAACTTATTGATTTCTCTATACATCAAAAATAAAAATTCTGGAATGTTTTTATCGTAATTGCAAATCAATTTCAACTGATTGAGCGCATGACCGGGATTGCGCAAGGCTGCTAACGCAATCAGGAGGGCCTTTTCCGAACGATTGGAAGTCAGCAGTAAGGATTTTTGAACACAGCCTGCCGAAGTATAATACAATTGCATGTTGCGGAACTTACGTTCGTTGCCCATTCGAAAGGATCGGGCAAAATAGAGATTGGCAAGGGCGGTATCATTCTTCGCCATGCTGCAAACGCCTAAATAATGTAGTATACCATTGTTCAAAATGCTGTTGGGCTTTAGCGAAAGATATTGTTGCGCAATGTCTTCACACTCTTTAAATCGCCTGGTTTTTAACAACATTTTCGCCAATTGAAAACGATATCGAATGTTGAGAAAAGGCTTTTGCACTTTGGGCAATTGCGACTTACATTTTTCTAAATAGATATTACAAAACATTATAAACATGCGACTTTGAATGCCATTGTCGAACCATCGGTTGTAATCTTCGTTCCAACTATCCGATAAGTAAAACTCAAGATACTCAGTTTGTTTCAAAGTAACTACATACTCAAGATACGCCCTGTTGATGGGTTTCGTTAGAAATTGAATAAAAGAGTTTCCTTCGAAAGTGAAGTTGAGTTTGTTATAAATATAAGATAGCAAAAACATATTTGGAGTGGCTTGATATAAAATCATTTCGATGTCCTTTCTTGCGACCGTTGTTTCGATTTCGCTTTGCCATTCGTCAATAATATGCATCTTTTCAGTGTGCATGGGGTCCGATTCGGTGCCAAAGTAGCTATCGAAGGTATAAATAAAAGGCAGATAGGATTCCATGCCGTTGGGGATGCGGTAGAACGAGCCAATGCGGGTGTATTCGCCGCTGGCTTCTTCCATGCAAGCCCAGGTGTTGTGGCTCAACAGCACAAAAACACTAATTAGTGAGAGCGCTATATATTTGATTGTATTCATCTTTGCTTAAACGATTGTAAAAAATAGCATCCCACGAAAAGAAACTAATGCGGGTTCCTTCCTTTATCGAAATATGTTTGTTCAAGAGTTTTGCAAATGCCAAAAGCGTATCAAAACTCACCTGCTCAACCCTGAATTCGTCGCCATATCGGTAATATACTTCCTGAATTACGGTGTCTTTTAGGATGCGATATCGATATTCTGAAATGCTCCCGAACAAGCTGGTGTCTCTGCTGATTTCTTCCTCATTAATTCCGTTTACGAT
>JBAWXL010000079.1:0-16637 GCA_037144095.1 Bacteroidota bacterium | reverse complement strand
AGCTTTAATTTTAGCCGACAACAAACGATGGAATGCAGTAGTAAACAGGTTGTAATATTCATGTTTTTATGCAGCTATTGCTCTTTTACTCAAAAATAATATTGAGACACAAACGCATGATGGAGTGAGAACTTAATTTGGGCTTCATTTTGTTAAAACATGATTAATAGATAAGAAATACGGAAAGTTGCTTTCAAAGTTATTCGATTATAGGCAAAAAGGTGATTATGGAGACTTATACGATTACGATGAATTTACTGTTAGTCCATTGATAATTCAAGTAAATGATTTTATAAAAGAACTGGGAAAAATAGTCAGAGATTAAGTTTTAGAATAATAAATAAAGGCAGGGGAAAATAATTAATAAGTTGAATTAAGTTGTTGGCTTAAAAGAAAGCAAAGGTGTAAATGCGATAATTTGATATTTGGATTTACTCGCTTTCACTAAAAAAGATTTCAACTAAAAAAAGAAATCTACGCTTGATGCACGAATATTTTATATTTTTGCACTCCTTTGAATAATCAAACAAATAATAAATAAGAGATGGACGAATTTGAAAAAAGAGGAAGAGACGAAATATACTCAAAGTCAGTAAGAGCAGGCAAAAGAACCTATTTTTTTGATGTAAAAGTTACACGTGGCGATGAAAAATACATCACCATAACCGAAAGCAAAAAGAGATTTGATGAAGAGCTTGGGAAGGTATTTTATGAAAAACATAAAATATTCCTCTATCAGGAAGATTTCGAAAAGTTTATTGATGGTTTAAATCATGCACTTGACTTTATTCAGACCGGAGAAGTTCAGTATGAAGATAGTGGGAACTCACTTGAAGTGAAAGGTTTTACTGACATCGATTTCGATGATCTTGATACTGATTACAATAAAGACGGGAATATCATTTAGTTGGCGGGCAAAATGCCTAATTTTGCTGTTCATTGAAGCAGCGTTTTTTCTTCAAATAAAAATAAATAAACATGGGAAAGGTTATTGCAATAGCCAATCAAAAAGGAGGTGTAGGTAAAACTACCACTGCCATAAACCTCAGTGCAAGTCTGGCGGTGTTGGAATATAAAACACTACTGGTGGATGCCGACCCCCAATCGAATGCGACTTCGGGTGTGGGCTTCGACCCTAAAAACATTAAAACAAGCATCTACGAATGCGTTATTGATGACGTTGAACCTCAGAATATCATACTTGAAACGACGACTCCGAATCTGTTTCTGATTCCTTCTCACATCGACCTTGTGGGTGCCGAAATAGAAATGATTAATCTTCCGAATCGTGAAAAAATGATGCGGAAGGTGCTTAATAAGGTAAAGAATGATTATGATTTTATCGTCATCGACTGTTCGCCTTCGTTGGGTTTAATTACTGTGAACGCATTGACTGCTGCCGACTCGGTAATCATTCCGGTTCAATGCGAATATTTTGCGTTGGAAGGGCTCGGAAAGCTTTTGAACACAATAAAAATTGTTCAGTCGCGCTTAAACCCGAATCTTGACATTGAAGGTATATTGTTGACAATGTACGATTCGAGGCTCCGCCTGTCGAACCAGGTGGTAGAAGATGTGAAAACGCATTTTCAGCAAATTGTGTTCGACACCATCATCTATCGTAATGTAAAACTGAGTGAGGCACCAAGCTTTGGAGAAACTATTATTATGCACGATGTGAATAGCAAAGGGTCTATAAACTATTTGAACCTTGCCCGCGAAATTCTGCAAAAGAATAATCTCACCCAGATTGATGAATCAGAAAAACAAATACCCCTATAATGAATACGAAAAATAAAGGCTTGGGCAGAGGACTCAGTTCTTTGCTTCAAAGTGGAGAAGAAATCGATGCTGCAATTGAAGCTTCAATTGCCAATCGCTCTGCTGAAATATTTTGTGAAATTTCTATTCAGCAAATTGTTACCAATCCTTTTCAACCCAGGACGAGTTTTGAAGAAACTTCGCTGAAAGAACTTTCTGAATCGATTACAAAACAAGGGATTATTCAACCCATTACAGTTCGTAAAATTGAAAAAGATAAGTTTCAGCTTATATCGGGCGAAAGACGTTTTCGTGCTTCACAGCTTGCAGGTTTAGAAAAAATACCTGCTTATATTCGTCTTGCCGACGATGTTCAGATGTTGGAATTGGCATTGGTTGAAAATATTCAGAGAGAAAACCTGAATCCAATAGAAATTGCGATTACTTTTCAGCGTTTAATTGATGAATGTTCGCTCACACAAGAACAATTGAGCGAAAGGGTTGGGAAAAATCGTTCGACAGTTACCAATTTCATCCGTTTGTTGAAACTCCCTGCCGAAATTCAGATAGCTGTTAGAGATGGAGGCATTTCGATGGGGCATGCCCGTGCATTGATTACGGTTGATTCGACTGATAAACAGATTAAATTGCTACATACTATCTTGCAAAAATCGCTTTCAGTTCGGCAGGTGGAAGAATTGGTGAAGAGTTCGAATAAACCGCAACCCGCTGCCAGCAAAACAAAACACAACATTCTACCAGAGAAGATTGAGAAAGCACGTTCAAATATTTCGAGCAAAATTATTAGCCCAATCATCATTAAACGAAATTTAAAAGGAAAAGGTCAGATTGCCATACCTTTTAAATCGGATGCTGAATTGGAAAGGATCATTAATATTTTAGCACAATAATGTGTCGTTCGTACAGATATGCACAAACTGAAATTCATTCGAAAAATGCAATTTCAAAATGGTATGGCATAATCTGTATTCTTTTTTTCTTTCTTATTTTTCATTCAACAACCTATTCGCAAACTGATAGCACTAAGGTGAAAAATGATACGATAGTGAATGTTCATTCTCCTACCAAAGCCACTTTAATGTCCACTTTTCTGCCGGGTTTGGGTCAATTTTATAATAAAAAATATTGGAAACTTCCCATTGTGTATGCCGGTTTAGGCTTGACTGTTTACTTTGCCATTACAAATTATCAACAATACTATATTTACAGAAATGCCTATCGTTTAAGGACAGATGGCGATTCTAACACCATCGACACCCGTTTCACAAGGTATTCTACAGCATCCATTTTATCAGCAAAAAACTATTACGAACGAAATTACGAACTATCCTGTATCATAGGAGTGCTCATTTATTTGTTGAACATCATTGATGCCAGTGTGGATGCCAATTTGTTCGATTTTAATATTAACGAAGACGTTTCGATGCGGGTGAGTCCTGAATCGAATTATTCATTATTAAATCCCAGGTCATCATTTACGGGTATTAAACTCTCATTAAAATTTTAGATTATGAAAATTGCGATTATTGGTTATGGCAAAATGGGCAAAGAAATTGAAAAGGTTGCCAAAGAACGAAAGCACGAAATTGTTGCCATCATCGACTCTGAAGAAGATTGGGAAGATGATGCTGACGAAATTGCCAAAGCGGAAGTAGCCATTGAGTTTTCGACACCCGAAACTGCCATTTCAAATGCCAGGCTTTGTTTTGAGCATAATATTCCCGTTGTGATAGGTTCCACCGGATGGTATGATCATTTGGACGAACTGAAAAACTTTTGCCTGAGCAATCATAAAACCATGCTCTATTCGCCTAACTTCAGCATTGGCGTGAATGTGTTTTTTAAACTCAATCAGGAATTGGCTCGCCTGATGAATAATTTCGACGAGTATGACGTTTCTCTCGAAGAGACTCATCATATATATAAACAAGATTCGCCAAGTGCAACCGCGCTGAAGTTGGTGAACGACCTCATCAGCACCCTGACCCGTAAAGAGAAATGGATGAAATCAGCCATCAGCAATCCTAACGAAATTGAAGTGAAATCATTCAGAGAAGGGAACATTCCGGGCATACATGTGGTTACTTACGAATCGGACTGCGACACCATCGAAATTAAGCATTCAGCCATCAACAGAAGAGGTTTTGCACTGGGAGCAGTGAAATCGGCAGAATGGTTAATCGGCAAAACCGGGGTTTTTGAAATGAAGGATGTATTGAATTTCGATGGGGTTTAACATAGTTTAACAGCTAAAAGATATTAACAGATAATAATTTACGTTTAATTTGAAAAAATAAAATTTTATGAGCATTTACTCAATTCTTACCTTCATTTTCATGATTTCCTCGCTGGCAGGATTATGGAAGATTTTCGAAAAAGCAGGCTACAAAGGCTGGATGGCACTCGTCCCCTTCTACAACCTATACATTTGGTTGCGTATAATTAAAAAGAAATTTTGGTGGTATGTGTTCCTGCTAATCCCCTTTATCAATGTTTTTGTGATACTGCTTATGGTGGTGGAGCTGGCTAAATGTTTCAAGAAATATGGGCTTCTTGCTCAGGCATTAAGTGCCTTATTCCCCTTCATTTATCTCCCCTATTTGGGTTTATCGAAAAACGAAACTCTTTTATACCCCGATAAACGACCTGTAATCAGAAAAACCATCATCAGAGAATGGACTGATGCAATTATTTTTGCGGTGATAGCTGCCACCATTATTCGTACGTTTTTAATTGAAGCCTACACCATTCCAACCTCTTCCATGGAAAGTTCGCTTTTGGTGGGCGATTTTCTGTTTGTCAGCAAAATAAGTTATGGTCCCAAGATTCCGAACACCCCCATCGCCTTCCCTTTTGCTCATCACACGCTTCCCCTCACCGAATCGGTGAAATCGTATCTCGAATGGATTTCGCTGCCTTATTATCGTTTTCCGGGATTGGGCGATGTGAAAAACAATGATGTGGTGGTGTTTAACTATCCCGATGGCGACACGGTGGCTTTAGAACGTCAGAACGAAAGCTATTATCAGATTGTGCGCGATGCCGAAATGCAAATGAAATACGACTATGGCAATTCATATCAGGAAGGCATGGGACGCGATGCGGTGCGAAAGTCGTATCATGTGATTGCGCGTCCGGTCGACAAACGCGAAAACTATATAAAACGCTGTGTGGGAATTGCCGGCGATTCGTTAAAGATCATCAACAAGCAATTGTATATTAATGGCGTGAAGGCTGAGAATCCTAAAAACATGCAGTTTCAGTATCTCGTAGTGACGGATGGAAGCGCCATCAATCAGAAAATAATTGATAAATTTGGAATCAATGTCGAAGATATTCGTCGTCCACAAGATGCGCCGCCTAACTCCTATCAATTCTGCCTCACGCCCGAAATTGCCGAAAATTTCAAACATTTCAGCAACGTAAGTTCAATCACCATTCTTTCCGACACAGGAAGTGGCTATGGCATTTTCCCTCAAAATCAGAATTTCAAATGGAATCGCGACAACTTCGGCCCCATCTACATTCCAAAAGCCGGAGCCACCGTGCCCATCGACACGGTGAGCATTGCCCTCTATCGCCGCATCATCGAAGTGTATGAAGGAAACAAACTGCGAATTCAGGGCGACAAAGTCTTCATCAACGACAAAGAAGCCAAATCATACACCTTTAAAATGAACTACTTCTGGATGATGGGCGACAACCGCCACAACTCTGCCGACTCAAGATATTGGGGCTATGTGCCCGAAGATCACGTGGTGGGCAAAGCAGTCTTCGTTTGGCTATCGCTCGACAAAGCCAAATCGTGGCTAAGTGGCAAAATAAGATGGAGCAAGTTGTTTAGATTTATCCATTAGAATTTGGCGATTTGATGATTTGGTGATTTGGTGATTTAGTTAATGGGCTATTTAGTTAATTTGTTATTAGATTGGGAGTTATAAGTTTTGAGGAGTTGATTTTTCTGGATAGAATAAGGTATTAAAAATCGCTTCCTGTTCATTCTTTTCTGTTTCATACATAAATTTTTGTGCTTCATACTTTAATTTTTCTGTTTCATACATGATTTTTTGTGTTTCGTACATGAACCTTTTTTTTTCATGTATGAATTTTCATTTTTCATACATAGATTTTTAAATTTCTTACATGAATTTTTGTGCTTCGTACATGATATTTTATGCTTCATACATGATATTTTATGCTTCATACATGATTTTTTGTGTTTCGTACATATTATTTTGTGATTCGTATATTAATCACAAATTTTCATTTATGAATTATTAAAATTCGTTTTGGCAAAAAATCAAAAATGTTTAGAGTTTTTTTTTACAATACAATGTTTAGCCATAACTTACCATAATTTCCTCCAATTTATTTTTGCTTTAAAACGAATATATTTGCTGATTAATCAAAATAATTAGATCTTTTTCGAAAAAAAATGATTTCTAATTATCTAATTATTAATCTAATAGAAATTATTTTCAAGATTGTTGATAAGTATTTTGCTCAAACTATTGTTTACTAATGAAATTTCATTATTTTAGCACTCTAAAATTAATTTAATTATGAGCGTTAGAATAAAATTAGAACTTAATAAAACCAACAATGAAAAAGCCGTCATAAAAGGCGGGCTTTTTGCCGATGGAGTGACCAATAACTCAAATTTCACCGAACAACAAATAATTGATCAGGGAGTAAAAGTTAGAGTATCATCAGGGAAACTTAAAACAGCATTAGAAAAGCCAAAGGGACCCACCCGCACCGATGCAGTTAAAGTTGCGCGAGCAGTTTGGGATAATGATGTGAATGTTTTGGCACGTATGGAAGAAATTTCCGTCAATAGTTTAGATTGTAGCGACGACGAAAAAGCTGAAAAAATTCACAGTGCTAATATGGAAGTGGTAGGATATACCTTTCCTAAAAAGCATACTTTCACAGCCGAAAGGGGTGCTAATTCAGGTGAAGTTGATTTTGATGCAGAAGGAAGTGATGCAGTGGCGCATCTCTATACCTGGACAACAGATTTAGTCAACTATACCAACAAAGCCGACCCCTGGGATAGTTCAGGTGCAAAAACTACGGCAATCAAAGTGCCTTTAGGAAGACTTGCATTTTTCCACAAAGGAATCTTCAGAAAACAGAGAAGAATGGATTGGGAAGGACCCATCTTGTTGACTGTTTTGTAGAAGGTTAAGAAAATATTTTTTAAAACGGGAATGCGGATGTGGGTGAAGTATTCCTGTTTTTTTTTGAGGTGGAGGAAAATGTAATGAAAATTGTAGGAGAGGTGAAATGGAAATGTTATTGTAATTGATAGAAGACCAAAGAACGTAGTAATTATAAAGCAGCAAAGTAAAAAAATATGAAATTTGGAAAATATTATAAACTGAATTTATTTAGTATTTTAATTTCAAACTTTTAATAAATGACTATAACATTATTAATTTCAATAATAGGTGCACTTACGGCCGTAATAGTTTCTCTTATAGGTGCATCGCTTGCTAACCGAAACAGTATTGTTTTACAGACTCGAAAATTAAAAGAAGAACATTATATCTCATTTATAGAAGCAATACATAACCTTGCAAGTGACAATAATAAACCTGAGTATTTAATAAAATATACTTTTGCTAGAGATAAGCTATTTTTAATTGCCAGCGAGGAAGTTATTAAACAAATGCTTTTTTATGAAAATGAAGGGGTAGGAAAACCCTGTGATTTACATGATAAATACTTAACTGATTTAATTAAATCAATCCGAAAAGATTTAAAATTGAATGATAAAAATTTTCCTATGATTTATTTAAAGAAGGGGAAAAAATAATTTTCTTTCCCAGCACCCTGTAGATTATGCGATTCAACTGGGCGAAGGCTTTCCGTAGTAGTACTATTTTTGCAGCATTTGCTACTTTGTTCGCCAAAAGATGGGGTTCATTTCAAGCTATACAGGAGAAAAATTTGCAGACAAACTATAACTTATAATGAACCAATGTTAAACAAAATTATTGAATCAATAAAACAGAAAAAATTAAGTAGAATATTATTTTTTTTATTCATAACTCTTTGCTGTTATTTTCTAATAATATTATTATTTGCTTTAATATACTTTAAAACGAACACAATTTCCTTTGTTAGCGATGACAAGAATGATACATCAATAAATTCAGATCAAGTACAAATTGAATTTATTGATGCATTCTATTTCAGCTATGTTTCTTTTCATACAATTGGATTTGGTGATATTCATCCAAATTGCAAATTGGGCAAATACATATTACTTTACGAATCTATTATTTCATTATTTTTCACATCAATTTTTTCTGGTCTATTGGTTTATTTCTTACTTAAAAGGCCTAATAATCTCATAATTTCAAACAACCTATTTATACGATTAAAAAAGAGTAAATTCTATTTATCATGTAAGGTAGGAAATAAAGGGAATGAAGTATTTAACGTACAATGTTTATTAGAAGCATTTCATATCATAAATAATATTAGATCAAGGTTTTTTAGTAATAATTTCCATATTGGAGCACTTGAACAAACTTACCATTATGATGTTAATTTAACAGTATTAGAAAATCATAAATTGGCAACAGAGTTATATAATGTAGTTAATGAAAATAAATTTGTAATGATCCGTGTTACATTTTATGGGTTTGATTCTGTTTCTGGGGATAATGTAGTAATTTCAAAAACATATAAACCAGAAAGTTTTCAATTTGGTACAAGTTTTAAGAAAACAGGAGATTGGGATAATAATGGTAATAGAATAAATAAAGATTGGAGTGGCTTTCAATTAATCGAAAACTTAAATAGTCAAGAAATAAAAGATAAGTTTAAGGATTTCATAAAATCAATTTCCCTTTGAACTCCGCATTATTTACAAAAGCATTCAATAAAAAACTTTATTACTTTAGTAACAAAACAATGCCCCTACTGAGCGGCATATGCAAAAATGTGATGCAGGTAAGCCCCTACTAAGCGGTATATAAAAAAATGTGATGCAGCTAAGCCGAATTTGCAATTCGGCTTTGAAAACAGGATAATTTGCAATTATCTGCCCACAAAACATCCTTTATAAATTGAGCATGAGTATTGATTTAAATCAATCTGAACTTTATACTATTGCATCTGTTTAGAATGATTATAAATAATACGATCATGAAAACAATTATAAGAACCTTGTTTATTTTTTTTGCTACAGTTTCCTCTCTTTATTCGCAGGAAATTGTTCAAACCCGAATTCCTTTGATTGGCGAAACAGCTCCATCATTTATTGCCGAATCAACCAAAGGAAAAATTAATTTCCCAGCAGATTATTTTGCTAAGTGGAAAATTATATTCAGTCATCCAGCCTCTTTCACACCGGTTTGCTCCACCGAAATCATGGAGTTAGCTATGCTTCAGGATGAATTCGTTAAGCTTAACACTCAACTTTTAGTTTTATCAACTGATGGAGTGAATAGTCATATTGAATGGGCAAAGTCGTTAGAAAAACTGAGTTATAAAGGAAAAACGATTCCTAAAATCAATTTTCCTTTAATATCCGATGCTGGTCTCGACATTTCGAAAAAGTATGGAATGATTCATCCAAACGTGAGCAACACAAAAGATGTAAGGGGTGTTTTTGTTATAAATCCCGACAACATCATTTGTGCAATGTTTTTCTATCCCTTTACCACCGGAAGAAATATTGATGAAATTAAACGCACGCTGATTGCTTTGCAGGAAAATGACAAGAAATCGACCCTTACCCCTGCCAATTGGAAACCCGGCGATGATGTGCTGATGCCAAGTCCTAAAACAAAAGAAGAAGCTGATAAACTCAAGAACGATAAGAAGTTCTACTTTTTAGACTGGTATATCATGTTTAAGAGAAGTAAAGCGGAAGAATGATGTGTTGATGTGCTGATTTGCTGATGTTATTTAATAGTATTTTGATTGGAATGAATGTCTTTTATAGAAGGAAATCGATAAATCATTAGTGAATATCAAAACTATAAGTGATAATTCATTTTAATTGGTTACTTTTGTAATTGTTAGCTGCTATTCACTTTTGATGCAGTTATTTTAATGTTTTTTACTTTTGTCAAATGAATTTCACCGAACTCAAGCTTCACGAAAAATTATTAGAAGCCATTTCCTACATTGGTTTCGAAACCGCAACCCCCATTCAAGAGCAGGTTATTCCCCTTATCCTGCAAAATAAAGATGTCATTGCCTGTGCACAAACCGGCACCGGCAAAACAGCCGCTTTTGTGCTGCCCATCCTTGATAAGTTAGTTGGCAAAAAAGAACACAGCATCGACACCCTGATCATTGTCCCTACCCGCGAATTGGCAATACAAATTGATCAGCAGATACAAGGATTTTCCTATTTCATTCCTGCAGGTTCCATTGCAGTGTATGGCGGAGGCGATGGAAAAGACTGGGAAGCACAAAAAAGTGCCCTCAAAAAAGGAACCGACATCATTGTGGCAACACCAGGGAAATTATTGTCGCATCTGAATATGGGTTATATCGATTTCAAACGTTTAAAGCATTTGGTGCTGGACGAAGCCGATAAGATGCTCGATATGGGATTTGTTGATGATATCCTTGCTATCATTTCGCATCTTCCAAAAGCAAGACAAACACTGATGTTCAGTGCAACCATGCCCCTCAGCATTCGTGCACTGGCAAAGAAAGTCCTGCACAATCCTGCCGAAATATCACTTTCCATTTCCAAACCCGCTGAAGGTGCCGACCAAAAAGCTTATCTAGTTTACGAAGAACAGAAAATCGATTTGATTATCCGGATTCTTAAAGAACGCAAACAATACGATAGCGTGCTTATTTTTACTTCTGTGAAAAACAAGATAACAGATATTGTCAGATCGCTCAACCGACAGGGATTTCCCTCGCATGGCATTTCTTCTAATCTCGAACAAGACAAACGCGAAGAAGTTGTCAATGCTTTCAGGTCGAAAAAGATACGCATATTAGTTGCCACCGATGTCATGAGCCGTGGAATTGATGTGAAGGAAATAAATATGGTGATTAATTATGATGTTCCTCACGATGCTGACGATTATGTTCACCGTGTGGGGCGAACAGCAAGAGTTAATGCCAAAGGAGAAGCCATCACCTTGGTCACTCCAAGGGAGAAACATAAGATTAAGCAAATAGAACAATTAATAGAATCAGTGATTCCTAAAATTGAAGCACCTACGGATTTAGGGAAACTCCCAAGTTGGGAAGAAAAAGATGGAGGAGCGGTTAAGAAAAAGAAATTTCAGCCAAAAAGAAAGCCTAACAATAGCGGAACAGACGGAAATATAGCTAAGTCTTAAACCTTAGTGTATCTTAGGGCCTTGGAGACTTTGTGGCATTTCATATTTCGCCACTAAAACACAAAGGCTCTAAGATTTCTCAAAGTTTATAAATTAAACTGATTAAAAAGAAAACGTAACACCTGCCAATAAATTAAACCTATAGGAAGGATAATCGTACCAAAGCGAATATCGTTGTGCAGCAATGTTGTTTAGATTGAGAAAAGCAGACCACAGTTTGTTGTAACGATATTCTGCTCCAAAACTCAGGTCGGTGAAACCATCGAGTTTTTTGGTAATTTGCTGATTGTTTTGATCGAATGCAATGCCATAAGCGCCTGTTCGGGCAGTCAGGGTGCCTCTTAGTATGAACTTATCGTTGATATTATAATAGGCAGTAGTTCCTAATTTGAAGGCCGGTTTATACCATGCTTTTGCTTGTTTATCTGTTGTATATTTATCATAAGAAGCAAAGAACATCACATTCCATTTGTCGCCGGCAGTGTATGCCAGCTCGGCTTTGATGTTGAGCAGTTTGACATGGTCGTAAACGAGCAAAAAGGTGTTTCCAAATGCTGTTCCTAAATATGTATTGGTGAAATTTGCCTGATTCAGATAAAAATTTGGGAAATAAAAAGGCATAGAATCTAAATTTGAACCTTTGAAACTGACGGTTAGATTTAAATTCCGGCTTAAACTGCTTTTCAATCCACCACAAAACATGAATTTATTGTTGGTTAAACCTATAGAATTGAAGGAATTCACAAAAGGATTTTCATCACTTAGACTTTTATAGGTGTTTGTTAGGAGCTCCCCTCCTATTCCTCCATAAACATTCAGCACATTTGGAATAAAATTGACTTGAACTTCTGCCTGAGGATAGGTATGATATCCGGTTCGGCCAGGATAGGAAGCCATATTGAAGTCGATGCCCACAAGGAAGTTAAATTGTTTGAAATTAGTACTAATAAATGGATTGAGTTTAATCAAAGTCATGGTGCTTGAGTTCGAATTGTCGTAGAAACGCAAATCTGCTTTTATACCTAAAGTCTGACGGTTGGTAAGATTGGAAATCTTAAGGTTCTTATCGACACCTCCTCCTAATTTGAAACAATTTTCAGTAGTCTTAAACACATCTCCCAAATTATAAAAGCCAAAATAGATGTTATGATTGAGGTGAGTTGAATCAGTATAGTTACTTTTATAACCCAAATTAACATCAACAAATGAAAAACGTTGTTTTATGTTTTTATCAGTCACCCCTGGAAAATCGGAAGGGTTAAATCCATAATAGTGAACCACATCTCTTTTGTAAACCACATCGGCACTGAAAGTGCTTTGATTCAAATATTGCTTAAACCAAATATCTGCCTGATTGGTACTGAAGGCCGGATAGGCATATCCTTTGATATCTCCATAAGAAGAAAGGTGAAGATAATGCACACCAACTCCTGTTTGCTTCGAACGCAGGTTATTATAAAAGAATTCGAAATAAGGAGTGGTATAATTGCCGAAACCGCCTTTGGCAAGGAAATGATAGAGTTTAGAATAGGGCTCGCTGTTTAATTTAGCGGGCTTAATCGAATCGGGAGTGAAGTGTGTTTCATATAAACGCGAGCTTATCGAATAGTTAAGTTCGGGTTTTGCCGTGTTGGTGTCCTGTATGGAAGGATTCAACCTGATGCGCGTGGCATCGGAGATGGTTGGGTTGTAAGCAGCTATAATAGTTACTTCTTCATTGTGTTGTGCATATAAGGAACTCGCGAAAATCAGCATTCCTAGGAGCAACAAACTATATATATTAAGGTGAAGTTTCATATTTTTTCTATTATTAATTATTCTATTTTCAATATTAATCAAATTCTATTCTTCTTTTCCAAAGGGATTGTTCAGTTCGTTTTGCTTTGCTTCTTTTGCTTTTTCACTTTCCAGAATTGCGTTTAATTTATCGTGAGCTATCTTCACAATATCGGCTCCTTCGTAGTTATCTATGATACTTTGCAGGGTCTGCTTCGCCTGAAATAGGTTATCTTTCTTTACATATATATCAGAAAGCAGGATAAAATTCTTCGCAAGGAGTTCTTCGTAAGAAGGTGACTGGCTAATGAAATCGAAAATGATCTTTTCCGACTTATCAAGGTTGCCTTGGTTGTAATAAATGAGAGCTAAATTATACTTCGACTCGGCTGCGGCTTCATTGTGGGCAAGTTTAGCGGTGATTTCGAACTCAGTTTGCGCCAAAGCAAGACTATCTATTGCCAAAGCTGACTTTGCAATGGTGAGATGGGCTTCCGATTTCAACTCAAGTGTGATTTTATCTAAAAGCAAGACAGAACGCGACGACTGTATGGCTTGTGGGTAGTTCTTCAAAAGATAAGCACAACGCATTTTGCCTGTTCCCGATTCAATCAGATTTGCTTTGTATTCGGCATTCTCCTCTAATTGTGTAAACTGGTCGAAGGATTTTTTATAGTTCTTCAAAGCGTAGTTAATATTGGCAGCTTTCTGTAAAGAACTCTCGGTAAATTTGGACTGAGGCTGAGCAATTACATACTCATAGCCTTTTATGGCGTCTTCCGTCTTTCCGGAACGCATTTCGCATTCAGATTTATAGTAGTTTGCCTGCAAAGCAAATGCTCCTTTGGCAAATTTTTCGATATAAGTTGCAAAGCTTTTCACTGCCGACTCACAATCGTTGCTCATATACCGGTTTTCGGCAGCAATGTAGGTAATGGAGTCTTGTTCCGACTCGGTTACATTGGCAAAAGAGAGTCCTTTCACATAAATAAAGAAATCGTCAACCTTGTTTTGGTCAACGTAGATGTTTTTTATGTTCACCAATGCTTCCTTAGACTCTGATGAGCCTGGATATAGCTCGGTAACTTTCTTGAAAGTGACCAAAGCTTGCTCATCCTGATGATTGTTATACTGAATCAGACCGGTTTTCAGCAAAGCAATCTTGTTGTAATATGAATTAGAGTGTTTGCTGGCAATTAGATTAAAATATTCGAGCGCCTTAGTGTCGTTTTTCAGCAGCGAATAGGTGTTGCCCAACTCAAAAGTGGCATCATCGGCATAAGTCGACTTGGGATATTGTTCTAAGAGCTTAGTGAGTTGCTGCGCTTTGCCTTCGAGTTTGCCCAACACGCCCAACGAAATGGCTTTTTGGTACAAGGCATAATCCATATCGCCCACTTTTGCTTCAATCACGTTGTCGTAATACTCTATAGCGGCAGAATAGTTCTTCGTAACGAAGTAGCAATCAGCCAAACGGAGCGTTGCGTCGTTAAATATCTTCTTATCTTTATTATCGGCGACTTCTATATATTTTTTAAAAGAAATCAATGCCTGAGCATAGCTTTTCTTTTTAAATTGAGAATATCCCATGTTATAGTAAGAGATTTTATACTCGGGCAATCGCGACACTTCGGGAATGGTATAGAACAATGCGTAATTAATTTGCGCCGAATCATAATTATCTTGCCTATCGTAAGCGTCGGCTTTCCAGTATAAACCTAAGGCAGTGTATTGTGGGTCGAAATTATTCGCGATATCTTTATCAAACAAGCCAATGGCTTCGGCGTATTTCTCATCATTAAATTGCTCAACCCCTCTGAAATACAAAAGTTTCTGATAGGTAGAGAGCAACTTGGGATTTAGCTTCGAAATATTCTCTATAGAAGCTATGGCATCCTTATAATTTCGGGTAGTGGTATAAATATCGACCAGGAAACCGTACATTTCGTCTTTTTTCTTCGATTCGGGATACTCCAAAAGGTATTTCTCGAAAGCTTTTATCGCCTCATTATAGGGATTGTAGGAAAGATCGAAAGAAAGTTTTGCAAAGTTGTATAAGGACTCTTCTTTTATTTTCGGATCAAAGTCCAACTTATATGCCGCACCGAAGGTTTGATAGGCATCTTTCTTCTTTTTGGTTTTCACATACGAATCGCCCAAATAAAACATCGCATTCTGTCCCAGCGAGTCGGCAGTTGCCGAAGTATTTACGAAACAAGGAATGGCTTTGGCGTAATCATTTGTTTTATAATAGCAATAGCCCAACTGGTAATTGTCTTCCCGACTAAAAGAATAGGTGGTTTTATCTTTATAAGCGAGCATATAGGGAATGGCTTCGCTATACTTTCCCAGGTTGAAGTTGGCTTCGAAAATAAATCGCGATATCTCGGCAGTTCGTTTGGGAGATGACGAATTTAATAGCGCAGTAGCTATCTCAATCAGCTCATTATACTTGCCTTGTAAGTAATATATTTGCGCAATATAGTAAGGAACGATGGCACCAAAGGTTTCGTCTTTCTTCAGTTTCTCAAAACCTTTGAGCGCTGCCTCAAACTTTTTCTCTTTATAGAGAATGTGCGAATAATAATAGGTGGCGGGCGATGAATACTTGTTATCTTTATCCTTAACTTCGCTGAAGTTTATCTTGGCAGCGGCAAAATCGTTCAAAACAAAAGCTGAATAAGCTTTCTTGAAGTAATATTCAGCCTTTTCACTCTCATTCAAGTCAATAGAATTCACCAAATTGAAATTTTTCAGGCTTAAATCATACTTTTGTTTGAAGAAATAATACTTACCCAGCGCAAAGTAGGTTTGGTTGAGGTGAGCATTTTCGGGAAAAAGGTTGATAAACTCAGTGAGCAAGGCAGGTGCGTCGTTGTTATACAGTTCGCAGGCACACAAAGCGGCATAAAACAAGCAACTTGCCTTCATTTCCGATTTAGCATCCTGAATCGAACTGCCAACCGACTGAAACATTTCCTTAGCCGAGTTGTATTTTTGTTTATTAAACAGTTCGATTGCCGATTGATAGGAAAAATCGGGCTGATTGTAAACAGCTGTTTTCTGGGAGAATACAAATCCGTTTAGCAACAGAAACAAGCACAATAGTATTTGCAATTTTTGCGTTTTCATAAGTCAAATATTTGGGTATAAAAGTAGAGATAATATGATTTCTGCTTTTTACTTAGCTAACGAATTTATGAATATTCTATTGTTAATAACTCTGGTAGTTATCATGTCGAAATTTAATGAGATTTTAAGGAAAAAAAGACCCTTAAAAACTTCTTTTTTTATCTCGAAACAGGAAGTCGTAATAAAGAAAACTAGTTAAATTTAAAAATCAAAACAGTTAAATAGAACTAAATACTCATTGCTTAAAAATTGTTTTCAGAAGCTTTTAAGAACATGGGCATTTCAAATTTCTACACAGCAATTGTCAAAATATATATGACGTATTTGTCATAAAACAGGGCATTTCCTGAAATGAATGAGGGCATTTTTCCAAAATAATGACCAAGTCCCAATATAGATGAGGGCATTTTTCCAAAATAATGACCTAGTCCCGGTATAGATGAGGGCATTTTTCCAAAATAATGACCAAGTCCTTATATAGATGAGGGCATTTTTCCAAAATAATGACCAAGTCCTTATATAGATGAGGGCATTTTTCCAAAATAATGACCAAGTCCTTATATAGATGAGGGCATTTTTCCAAAATAATGACCAAGTCCTTATATAGATGAGGGC
>JBAWXL010000078.1:0-16723 GCA_037144095.1 Bacteroidota bacterium | reverse complement strand
GCGACTCCTCTGCACCTGCGCCGGAAACATTTGCAAGTGCAGAAATCATTTCTGCACATGCAGCGACTTCAAATGAAAGCGCCATTTTCATTCAAGCATCACAGCTCCCCCGTTCGCCTGAGGCTTAGGTTCGGCTTAGGTTCCAGCCTAAGTCGAATTTATCTTATTAGGCTTTTGCCTATATATTTTCTCACCACAGTTAAGCCGAATTTGCAATTATCTTTATTGGGATAAAGCCAATTATGATTTATCATTTAAGCCCGTTGGTTGAAACCAACGGCAATGAAAATCATCACATCATCACATCAACATATCATCACATTAGCACTTCAGCATATCAATTAAATCAATCACTTCCTTAGCAAAGGAAACATCGTGCACTCTCAAAATATTTGCTCCTTTTAATAATGCAAGAGTGTGTAAAACGGTGGTGCCATTGAGGGCTTCTTCAGGGGTGGTGTGGAGGGTTTTATAAATCATCGATTTGCGTGAAATGCCCACCATCAGAGGGATACCAAAGAAATGAAATTCGTCGAGATGTTGCATCAGTTCGACATTATGAGCCAGGGTTTTTCCAAAACCAAAACCCGGGTCGATGATAATATCGTTCAGTCCGGCTTGTCGTGCCAGCTTGAGTTGTTTTGAAAAAAAGAAGAAGAGTTGGTTCATTAGGTTTTCATAGTGAGGATTTTCCTGCATGTGTTTTGGATGGGTATTGGTGTGCATCATCACATAAGCCAAACCCTGAGCGGCAACTTCCTGAAACATATTGGGGTCGAACTGTCCGCCTGAAATGTCGTTCACCATATCTATGCCTTCGGCGGCAAGACATCGAACCACCTCCGACCGCCAGGTGTCGACCGAAATGATGGCTTGCGGAAATTGCCTCCGAATGGCCACAACAATGGGTTGCAGGCGTGAGATTTCTTCGTTCAACGATATTTCTTCCGAAAAAGGACGGGTGGACACGCCTCCGACATCAATAATGGAGGCTCCTTCTGTCAACATTTTTTCGACCGCCAACAAACTTTCTTCCTCAGTTTGAAAACGACTATGGGCATAAAATGAATCGGGTGTAATGTTCAGAATGCCCATAATCAGAGGCTTTTCTATTGACAGCAGGCTTCCTTTTATGTTGAGTGATTTGCGTTTCTCCATTGGGATTAGAGGTGTTAAAAGTTAAAAATATTGAAGAGTTTAAAACGAATCTACAAAATTATATATATTTGCCTGTAATTCTAAACTAAATGAATAAAACTTCGCGCCAATTTAATGAATCTGCTGACGAATGTAAGCAAGTCTTTATCAACAAAATGCAAGACTATGGAACGGCATGGCGTGTTTTGCGTCCTTCTTCGATTACCGATCAAATCTACATTAAAGCACAAAGAATCAGAAGTATTGAAGAAAAAGGCACGCAAAAAATAAATGAGGGCATAAAACCTGAATTTATTGGCATTGTCAACTATAGTGTGATGGCATTGGTTCAACTCGAGCTGGGTTCGTCGGGCGAAAATTCTTCGCTAAATGAGGCAGAAGTGATTCAATTTTATGATAAATACATAGCCGAGGCTCATAAATTGATGGACGATAAGAATCACGATTATGGCGAAGCCTGGCGAAATATGCGGGTGAGTTCGCTCGACGATATCATCCTGATGAAGTTGCTTAGGATTAAACAAATTGAAGACAATATGGGCATCACAAAAGTGTCGGAAGGACTGGATGCCAATTACTATGATATTATAAACTATGCTATTTTTGCATTAATTAAAATAAATGAAGAACAATAAAAATTAATAGAACAATGAAAAACTTACGACTTATTTCGAGAATTTTAGTAGGACTTATCTTTATGTTTTCAGGCTTTGTGAAAGCTGTTGACCCCTTAGGCTCAGCCTATAAATTTCATGATTACTTTGTGGCATTTCACATGGATTGGTTTTCTCCCTTTGCCCTCTATTTAGGCATATTGCTTTGCACCCTGGAATTTATGATAGGGGTTGCCTTGTTTACAGGGGTTAAAATGCGATTGGCTTCTGTACTGGTTACCATCTTTATGGTGTTTTTCACCGGATTAACGTTTATATTGGCGCTAACAAATCCGGTTTCCGATTGCGGTTGCTTTGGCGATGCCTTGATTTTGACCAACTGGCAAACTTTCTTTAAGAATATTATTATCATGATATTCGTTGTGATCATCATTGTGGGAAGAAGTAAATTTAAGAGTAAACTGCCCAAAGCCAGCGAATTTAGCATATTGTTGTTTGGAGTAGTGGTCATCTTATTTGTGAACATTTATTCCTATCGCCACTTGCCTTTGATTGATTTTCTGCCCTGGAAGAAAGGGAATGTGATTGCCGAAAAGGTTTTGCCTACACCTGAAAAATCGGAAGTTTTTCTGATTTATAAGAACAAAGAAACGGGAAAAGAAATGGAATACACTGCGAAAACTTTGCCTTATCAAGACACTGTTTTAATGGCAAAACTTGAGTTTAAAGAACAAAAGAAAAAGGTTACACAGGAATATAAAGAAGCTCCCATCCACGATTTTATCATCACAAGTGATTCGGGAGCAGATATGACACTGCAATTTGTGCAAAATCCAAGCTTCCAGTTCTTTTTAGTAGCCTATGATTTGGATAAAGCGGATCAGGATGTATTTGAGAAAGTGAATCCTTTTTTTGCCGAATGTCAGAAAAAGAATATTTCGTTTATAGCGCTTACAGGATCTTCATTTGATAGAGTAAAAGTATTTAAAGCTCAAACCCATACTTCTATTCCTTTCTACACCGTAGATCAAACTGCTCTGAAATCGGTAGTTCGTTCAAATCCCGGATTGGTGCTATTACATAAAGGGGTGGTGATTGATAAGTGGCACTACAACGATTTTCCATCCTTCGAAAAGGTGGAAAAGAAATATTTGGCCCCTTAAGCTCTCAGATGCTTAAATATATTCTGAATAAGCTGTTTTATGGGTTTTTAGTACTGATGGGGGTTATTACCCTGGTGTTTTTTCTTTTCAATGTATTGCCCGGCGACCCTGCAAGAATGATAATGGGTCAGCGCAGTGATATTTCTTCTTTAGAAGCGATAAATAAAGACCTTGGTAGAGACAAACCCTTGGTGGTGCAATATTTGAATTATTTAAACGACTTGAGCCCTCTTTCTTTTCATAATCCAACAGAGGTGAAAAGTTATTGGTATTTGGATTCTAATAAATATACTTCAGCAACAAAACTTATTTCTTTTTCAGATAATTCAGTATTAGTATTTAAGAAACCTTATTTTCGTCGTTCCTATCAAAGCAAGCGTCAGGTGAGTGAAATTTTAGCTGAAGCTTTTCCTAAAACTGCATTGCTGGCTTTTGTTTCTATATTTATAGCTATAGTTATCGGAATTGGGATAGGCATTTTGTGTGCGGTGTGGAAAGATAGCTGGTTCGATAAATCTGCTCTAATATTTGCCACTGCCGGCATGTCGGTCCCTTCTTTTTTTGCTGCGATCATTATGGCATGGTTGTTTGCTTTTGTGTTGGCTCCATATACCGGATTGAATATGTTTGGCAGCATGTATTCTGTTGATGATTTTGGCAATGGCGAATACCTTGACCTAAAGAACCTGATACTCCCTGCAATTACTCTGGGCATTCGTCCAATTGCTGTGGTAGTTGAACTCACCCGAAGTTCGATGCTTGATGTGTTGTCGCAGGACTATATTAGAACAGCAAGGGCTAAAGGGGTTCCTTTTCGGGGCATCGTTTTAGGTCATGCACTTCGCAATGCAATGAATCCGGTGGTAACTGCCATTTCGGGTTGGCTGGCTTCAATGCTTGCAGGCGCTGTGTTTGTTGAATATGTTTTCGATTGGAAAGGGGTTGGTGTGGTAATAGTGGATGCTTTGGAAAAATACGATTTTCCAGTGGTTATGGGGGCTGTGCTTTGTATTTCTGTCATTTTAATTATCATAAACATCATGGTGGATATAATTTATGGGTGGCTCGACCCCAGAGTGCGCATTGCTTAGAATTAAATTTAAAATCAATTATATAAAAACAATATGAGAAAAAAAATCGCTGCCGGAAACTGGAAGATGAATGAATCTTTGGACGAAGGTATAAATTTGATAAACAATATACTTATACTCACTGCTTCAAAAGATGAGTATTTTAAAGAGCATAATGTTCAAATTCTGTTGTTCCCTCCTTTTATACATCTTTCTTTGTTGGAAACTGTATTAGCCGAAAATCAACATATTGCTTTTGGAGCTCAAAATTGTAGTTGGGCAGATAAGGGAGCATACACAGGAGAAGTTTCTGCAGCTATGATTCATTCAACAGGAGCTGAATATGTGATTATTGGTCATTCGGAAAGAAGGCAATATTTTTCGGAAACGGACAGGATACTTTCTGAAAAAACACAAATAGCATTAAAAAACCACCTTTGTCCTGTGTTTTGTTGCGGCGAAGTGCTTGCCGAGCGCGAAAAGGGTGAGCAATTTGCTATTGTTGAATCTCAGCTTTCTGAAGCCATATTCCATTTCGAAGTGGAAGATTTTGAAAAGATTATTATTGCTTATGAACCCGTTTGGGCAATTGGTACAGGCGTCACTGCTTCTCCCGAACAGGCTCAGGAAATGCATGCTTTCATCAGAAGTTTAATTGCTAAAAAGTATAATAAGGAAGTAGCTGACAATACAAGTATATTATATGGTGGCAGTTGTAATGCTGCCAATGCCAAACTTTTATTTTTCATGCCGGATGTGGATGGTGGCTTGGTTGGAGGTGCATCCTTGATTGCGGAAGATTTTTTCACTATTAGCACTAGTTTTTAGATTATGAAATATATTGAAGTTAGTATTTCTCATAAACATCCACATAAAAATGAAATCCTTATAGCGAGTTTAGCAGATGTGGGTTTTGAGAGTTTTATGGAAAATGAAGATGGTTTGATGGCCTATATTCAGGAGCCAATGTTTAATGAAGTGGAGTTAAAATCTGTTTTATTGCCTTTTGCTGAAGATGAGCTCAAAGTGACGGTGAATTCAATTGCTGACCAAAATTGGAATGCGGTTTGGGAGAGCAACTTTCAGCCGGTGATGGTTGGAGATATTTGTTTTATTCGTGCGCCATTTCATCCGGCTAATCCTGAGGCAAAATACGATATCATTATCGAACCGAAAATGTCTTTCGGAACTGCTCATCATGAAACTACTTCTACCATGATTGAACTTCTTCTGTTGGAAGATTTAAAGGAGAAAAGCTTATTGGATATGGGATGCGGAACAGGTGTTCTGGCCATTTTTGCAGAGATGTTGGGGGCTAAACCCATTGTGGCAATTGATAATGACAGTTGGGCTTATGAAAATACAATTGAGAATATTGAAAGAAATCATTGCAGTCATGTCACCGCTTATCAGGGAGATGCAGCTTCAATTGAAAACCATCATTATGATATTGTTCTTGCTAACATAAATAGAAATATTTTACTCGCTGACATGCATACTTATGCTAAAACACTTAATCCTAATGGTCTTTTGTTTATGAGTGGTTTTTACGAAGAAGATTTCAAACAGATTGAGCAAAAAGCAAATGATTTGGGCATGAAAAATACACGTAAGCTTACTAAGAACAACTGGATTGCTTGTGTGTTTAAACTTCAGTAGTCTATATTAATAATGCTGAAAGTTCGTTATCTTAACATCCATAAATAATAATTCCTTTTTTTAATGAAACTCAAGATTTATCGCATAATTCTACCTGTTTTTTTTCTGTGTTTTTTCTTCACTGCGCCGGCTCAGACCATAAAGAAGTTTTCGAAAAACAACTTTATTGAAGAGCTAAATACATTTTTTCAGGAAGTAAATAATAAAGATGATAAAAAAGCCGGTGAGGCTTTGATGAAAGACTTCGGTCTGCTTTGGAATTCGATGTCGCTGACTGATTCGATGAAAGCTCAGTTTTATAACAACTGCAATTTGATGCTGAAAAGAAAGCTTAAGCCTTTTCCTCATTTTAAATCTTATATCAGCACCTTCACTGAGTTTATAAATAGTACGGTTGGGAATAAAAGTTTAGCTTCCTGGCAAAATAGTTTGAAGTCGCTGATTGAGAAATCGAGCAGTGCTCAATTCATTGTTTATCTTGAGCAAACCCAAAGGCTGGTTACAGATAATGTGATTTATGCTTCTAATGCTACCCAATGGAAATCGAGTAGCACTGACTTTCAGTTTGAATATGACACAACGGTTCGGATTACTTTTCCAAAGCTTGATTTAATTTGCAATGCCAACAAAGACAGTTCTGTTATTTACGAAACTCAGGGAACTTATTATCCACTTCAAAATCTTTGGAAAGGAAAAGGCGGAAAAGTGGATTGGAAACGTGCGGGCTATGATGAGGGTGATGTGTATGCTGAGTTGGGTAAATATGAAATCCCGATGAAGTACTCTAAATATTCGGCAGATACGGTGAAGTTTTATCATTCTAAATTTTTTAATTATCCGCTTATTGGCGGATTGCAAGAAAAGATAATGGCTGATATAACAGATGATAAAGCTACTTATCCGCGTTTCACTTCATATGACAACAACATCGAAATAAAAGATATTTTTAAAGACATTGACTATGAAGGTGGTTTTTCGATGTGGGGAGCTAAATTTATGGGTTCGGGCAATAGCGAAAAAGATGCCAGCCTAATTTTTAAATACGATGGGAAACCGCTCATTAAAACTACATCAAGTTCTTTTTCTATCAGAAAAGACCGCATTTCTTCTGCATCCGGTTCTGCAACTATTTATTGGGAACAAGACTCTATTTACCATCCCGGAATTGAAGTTAAATACCTGAATGAGAAGAAAGAACTTTCTTTATTACGTATGGCGGATGGTTTGGGAAGAAGTCCGTATTTTGATACCTGGCATAAAATAGATATGTATTTTGAGGCTATCTATTGGAAAGTTGGCGACCCTAAAATGGAGCTTCGCATGATTAAAAGTGCATCGAATAGCGGTGAGGCGGTTTTTGAGTCGTTTAATTTTTATGCCGAATCGCGTTATGATATGATTCAGGGGCTTGAGCAGATAAATCCTTTATATGTTTTAAGGGATTATTACGTAAAAACAAAAAACAAAACCTTTTCGCTGGAGGAAATGGTAAAAGAATTTCGGCGACCTGCAGATCAGGTTCAGGTTTTGCTGATGAATCTTGCCAATATGGGTTTCATTATTTATGATTATAACCATAATACCATCACTCTGAAAAATCGTTTGTTCGATTACTTGAATTCAAAGAATAAGAAAACAGATTATGATGTACTTCGCTTCGTTTCTACCATTACTGCGTTAAGTAATGCCACGCTTAATTTGTTGAATTTTGACTTGAAGCTGAGAGGAGTGCCCATGATTTTGCTGAGCGATTCGCAAAATGTGTTTCTGTATCCTACTGAGCAGGAAATAAATTTAAAGAAAAACCGTGATTTCACTTTCTCGGGAAGAGTGCATGCCGGTTTGTTCGATTTTTATACCAAGGAGTCTTCTTTTGATTACAATAATTTCAAAATAAATCTTCCTATTGTGGATTCTGTGACATTTTATGTTCAGGATAAAACAAAAGAAAAAGATATTTATGGCAGATATCCGATTGTAAAAGTGAGAACTGCTATTGAAGATGTTTCTGGCGATTTGCTTATCGACCAGAATAATAATAAGTCGGGGATTAGGGACTATCCCGATTATCCGATTTTCAACAGTAAAAATGTTTCGTATATATATTATAACAAATCTTTTATTGAAAGAGGCGCTTATGTGAAAGATCGTTTCTTTTTTCATGTAGATCCGTTTACGATTAAAAATCTCGACAAATTTGCGACAGAAGACATGAAATTTGCCGGTACTCTGAATTCGGGAGGCATTTTCCCCGACATCGTTTATCCGCTTACGGTGCAGCCTGACTTCTCTTTAGGTTTT
The DNA here is from genome assembly GCA_037144095.1 of Bacteroidota bacterium. GTDB lineage: Bacteria > Bacteroidota > Bacteroidia > Bacteroidales > CAIXTV01 > CAIXTV01. The sequence continues at coordinate 8,758 of JBAWXL010000078.1, read as the reverse complement.
GTTTACAACTTACCTGAAGCAGGTTTGCCGGCTTATAAAGGCAAGGGAACTTATTTTAATACATTGGATTTAAGCTATAGAGGATTTCGCGGAAGGGGCAAGTTGAATTATTTGACTTCAACGATGAATTCGGAAGACATCATTTTCTATCTTGATTCGATGAATGCTTATGCTCATGATTATGTGGTGAAGGAAGTGGCAAGCGGCACTGAATATCCTCCTATAAAAGGAACCGATGTGATGGTTCATTGGATGCCTTATGAGGACGAAATGACGGTTGCGAAAAAGGCGACTCCTTTGAATATCTTTGCAAACAATGAGGTGAATCTACATGGCAAAATCATTCTAAGCCCCACAGGCACGCGGGGGAGTGGCATTGCTGAGCTGAAAGATGCTGAAATTGCGGCACTCAATTATACCTTTAAGCATCATGAAATATTTTCTGATTCGGCTGATTTTAAGTTTAAAAATCAGGAAAACATGGAAATTTCAATGCAAACAAACAATTATAAAACCCATATCGATTTCTCGAAAAGAAAGGGTGACTTTGTTTCGAATGGGGGTCTCTCGCGCATCGATTTCCCTCAAAATATGTATATGTGTTACGGGCAGGCTTTCGATTGGTATATGGATAAATCGCAAATCGCCATCAATTATGTGGGCAATAAAACCGAAACTCCTATGGATACCAACAATCTGAGAGCTATGTTGGATGTTGAGCCGGTTGGAAACGAAATTATTTCGACTCATCCGGCACAGGATTCGTTGCGCTTCAGGTCGACCAAGGCTATTTATAACTTGAAGGATTATATCATCGATGCCCAGGGGGTTAGTGTGATTCGGGTTGCCGATGCTGCCATTTTCCCCGAAAATAAAGAAGTTACTATTTTGCGAAAAGCAGAAATGAAACAGCTTCAGAATGCGAAGATTATTGCCAATACCGACACTAAATATCATCAGTTTAACAATGCGGTGGTCAACATCAACTCACGGAAAAACTATAATGCGATTGGCAACTATGAATATGTGGACGAAAACGATAAGAAGTTTAATATTTATTTTGATAGGATTTGGCTGGATTCTGCTAATCACACTACTGCCTTAGGCACGGTGCCTGAGAAGGATGATTTCGCTCTTAGTCCCTATTTTGATTACACCGGCAAAGTAAAACTAACGGCTGATAAAGAGTTTCTGACCTTCACGGGGGGCACAAAAATTGTGAATCCCTGCGACACTGCCGATATGTTTTGGCTGAAGTTTGAGAGCGAGATTAATCCAAAGTCTATCTACATTCCGATTCCCGACACCAAGCTTAAAGACATCAACAATGCCAACCTCTATTCGGCTCTTTTCTTCTCAAAAAGCAGTCAGGTGTATGCTTCTTTCATTTCAAACAGAGGCAAACTCACGGATGCGATGCTGTTGGGTGCGCGCGGATTTCTCAGCTATAATAATGAAAGCAAGGAATATAGGATTGCTTCGCGCGAAAAGCTTAACGACAAGACCCTTCCGGGGAATTATCTTTCGTTCAACACCGAAAAATGTTCTTATTATGGTGAGGGAAAACTGGGTCTGGGTTTCAATTTTGGCAGAATGGAGATGAATGCCTATGGAAAGATTGATTATCAACCCCTAACCCAATCTTCCACATTGGATATTGTGATGAATCTTGATTTTTTCTTTAACGAAGATGCGCTGAAATTTATGGCAGATGACATCGAAAAAGATCAGGGTTCAAACGATCCGCTCGATTTAAACAATACCGATAAGTACATTAAAGCGCTTTCTGAAATATTTGACACTACGGCTGTTGAGAAAATAAAAGGCGATTTATTGTTGCAAGGAGGCATTTATAAAAAGCTGCCACAACAGCTTACCAAAACCATTTTCATTGGCGATGTGAAGCTCAATTGGGATTCGATTACAAAATCCTACCATTCGACGAGCAAAATTGGTTTGGCTTCTATTGGTAAAATTCAAATCAATAAGTTTGTGGGTGGGCATATCGAAATTGAGAAGAAACGCAGTGGCGATGTCATTACGCTCTATCTCGAAATGGATCAGAGCAAATGGTATTATTTTAGCTATAGCAACAATATTATGCAGGTCATTTCGTCTGAGCCTGAGTTCAATAAGTTTATTACCGAAATGAAACCCGAAAAGCGCCGCCTCGATCCCGATGATGGTAAACCCGGTTTCACCTACACCATTTCGACCGAGAGAAGGAAGAAGGAATTTCTCAAGAAATTTACTGAAACTGAAGTTAAAAATGATTAGTATTTTGATATGAATTATGAGCATTATATTCAACATATTTTGAATAATGATATTAATACGGAGAATAAAATGAATGTTTCCGAGATAGCTGTTAGGATTCAAGAAAGACCTGTGATCGTTAACGAAAGACCTGTGATCGTTAACGAGAGATCTGTGAACGTTCACGAGATATCTGTGATCGTTCCTGAGAGATCTGTGAATGTTCACGAAAGATCTGTGAGCGTTCACGAGAGACCTGTGAACGTTAACGAGAGACCTGTGAACGTTCACGGATGACTCCGGAACGTTGATATTTTTCAAAATAAAATTACCAAATTTCAAGATAATCATAATATTCAATAACATAAATAAAATAAGAAGTAAAACTCATTTAAAGAAAGAAAACGAAAACCTTTGTCAACACTAAATTGTTTTGATGATATGTTGAAGAGGAAAATTTTGTAATTTTGATGAGCTGAAATATACTGAAAAACGCATTCTAAAATAAAAATAAACTGTAGTCATGAAACAGAAATTCAATTTTAAGGAACAAGTAAACAAACAAACTATTGGTCGATACCTGCTCAAATTGCTAGTATCCACGCTGGCAGTTTTCATCACTTCTCACATATTGCCGGGAGTCGAAATTGCCCATTTCACCACCGCCGTATTTGTCGCCGTAACGCTTTCCCTATTAAACACCTTCCTCAAACCCTTGCTCATACTGCTCACCATTCCGCTCACCCTGTTTACACTGGGCTTTTTTCTTTTATTCATAAACGCATTCATCATTTTGATGGCTTCCGATTTGATAGAAGATTTCAAAATAAGTGGATTTGGCACGGCCATGCTGTTCAGCATTTTGCTGTCATTAATTACGTTTATTCTGGAGAACATCAACAAACCCAGAATAGAAGTTCATATACATAAAGAAGACGAAGAATAAGACCTATGTGGATTTGCCCAAGCTGTAATCGTTCATTTCGAAATAAAAATCAATCGCATAGCTGCATGAACGATGGCTTTGAACGTCTTTTTGATAAGAAAACAGATGAGGTAATCAATATTTGTAAGACTTTTATTCAATTGGCACAACAACATCAAAACATCAGAATATCTCCTCTAAAGAATGCTATTTTATTTGCTGTGAAGAGCAATTTCTTTGCAGTGAAACCTAAGAAGAATATGGTGGATATTGAGTTTTTGCTCGATGATGAAGTGAATGAATTTCCTGTGTATAAAACCCAAAAGGTGTATGGAAATAAATATGCACATTTTATAAAAATCCAAAAAGTTGATGAAATAGATGCACAACTGATCGAGTGGTTTCAGCTTTCTTTTAATGCTAATATCAGAGTTTAAATTAGTATGAAAAAAGCGCATCTACATAAAGAAAAGCTCGAGTCAATCATTGCAAACCTGCCGGCAAAACCGGGGGTCTATCAATATTATGATGAAAACGAACATATTATTTATGTTGGAAAAGCCAAAAATCTGAAGAAAAGGGTGGCTTCTTATTTTAATAAAGAGAAGCACGAAAGTGGCAAAATCAATATTTTAGTTCGAAAAATTGCCAACATCCGTTTCATTGTGGTGGATACCGAATTCGATGCCTTGCTGCTCGAAAACAATCTGATTAAGAAGTTTCAGCCGCGCTACAATATTCTGCTGAAAGACGATAAAACCTATCCCTGGATTTGCATTAAAAACGAAACTTTTCCAAGAATATTTCCCACGAGGAACTTTCATAAAGATGGTTCGCAGTATTTTGGTCCCTATGCGTCGGTTCGCATGATGAATACCCTGCTCGAACTCATCAGGCAGGTGTTTCAGATTCGCAATTGCAAGCTCAACCTCAGCCGCGAAAATATTCTTCAAAATAAGTTTAAGATTTGTTTGGAATATCATATAAAAAATTGTGCCGGTCCTTGCGTAAATCTTCAAACGGAGGAAGATTACCGTGACACCATCAATCGTGTGGTAAATATTTTAAAAGGAAACATCAATCAGGTCATCGTTCAGCTCGAAATTCTGATGAAAGAACATGCCGCTGCCCTCGAATTCGAGAAAGCCAACATGGTGAAAGAGAAGATTGAGCTGCTCCGAAGCTATCAAAGCAAGTCTACCATCGTGAGTCCTTCGATAAATAATGTAGATGTTTTTTCTATTATTTCAGAGGCGCCTTATGCTTTTGTCAACTATCTGAAAGTGATAAATGGCGCCATAGTTCAGGCGCATACGGTGGAAGTGAAGTTTCTGTTGGATGAAACGCCTGAAGAAATTCTCAGCAATCTGATAGTGGAGCTTCGCGAACGTTTTCAGAGCAATGCCCCTGAAATTATAGTTCCGATAAAGCCAAAACCTAGCATTCCAGATATTATCATTAGCATTCCACAAAGGGGCGATAAGTTGAAGCTTTTGAGTCTTTCTGAGCAAAATTGTAAATATTTTAAGCTCGATCATCTAAAACAGAAAGAACTTGTCGATCCCGAGCGCCATAGCAAAAGAATTTTGCAGCAGCTTATGACCGATTTGCACATGAAAGAACTCCCCGCTCATATCGAATGTTTCGACAATTCAAACATACAGGGAACAAATGCGGTGGCTGCCATGGTAGTTTTTAAAAATGCAAAACCATTTAAGAAAGATTATCGTCATTATAACATCAAAACCGTCGAAGGTCCTGATGATTATGCTTCGATGGAGGAAATTATCTATCGCCGTTATAAAAGATTGCTCGAAGAATCCTTGCCTTTACCCAATCTGATTGTAATTGATGGCGGAAAAGGTCAACTCCATGCCGCTTTGAATAGTCTTGAAAAATTGGAATTGAGGGGTAAAATCAGCATTATTTCAATTGCCAAACGTTTGGAGGAAATCTATTTTCCCGACGATTCAATCCCAATGTATCTTGATAAAAAATCTGAGTCGCTGAAAATAATTCAACAACTCAGGGACGAAGCCCATCGTTTTGGTATAACGCATCACCGAAACCGCCGGGAAAAATCAACACTTATCACTTCGCTTACCGATATTAATGGCATTGGTCCCGAAACATCACAGGCATTACTACGAAAGTTTAAATCCGTTAAAAAGATTTCGGCTTTAACTTTGCAGGAATTAGAAAAAGAAATCGGAAAAGCGAAGGCAAAAACAGTTTATGCTCATTTCGAAAAAACAAAATGAGCATAAACATTGGAAAAAATGTTTTTAGGAATTAAACCCCAATGTGGGCTTTGTAGCTTTTTGCATCCATCAATTCATTCACCTCAGCCGGATTGTTGATTTTTATTTTAATTATCCAACCATCAACATAAGGATCAGAATTAATAGTTTCGGGTACACCGTCAAGCAAAGTGTTATATTCTAAAACCTCGCCTGAAACCGGCATATACATATCAGAAACTGTTTTAACTGCTTCAATAGTACCAAAAGCTTCGCCCTTAAATAGGGTTTCGCCAACAGTTTCTACTTCAATAAAAACGACGTCGCCCAATTCGTGTTGAGCAAAATCGGAAACACCAATAAAAGCAAAGTCGCCTTCAACTCTTAACCATTCGTGTTCTTTAGTAAACCTTAAACTTTCAGGAATAATCATAATTGTATGTGATTTAGTTATATAATATTATTTCGTTTCGTCTCTCGAAAGAGGTGTCAAATATATATTTATTTTTCATATTAGAATAAAAATGAAAATATTTTCCAACGATGGTAGATTAAATCTATTGAAATAATTATTGTTTTGTCTATACTTATTGTTATAAATGTCAACTTTGAAATAAACCGAAATACAATAAATTCAATTGTTTAGAAACTACAAGTCTCTTTAGTCTTCAACCTTATAACCTTCAGCCTTTTCTCAACAATGATAAATATCAAAAAGCAAATTGACTAATATCAAAATATTATATTCTTAAAAAAATTATCTTTGCGGCTTATCAAGAACTAATTAGAATTAATATGAAAAAAGTTTTACTCATTGCATTGTTGTGTTTATTAGGAATAATGGGCTTTGCCCAAAAAGCCAAGGTAAAAGGAGGTATCACCGATTCAAAAACCAAAGAAACTATGGTGGGCGTGAACGTTTTTGTTTCTGAAAAACAAGGCGTATCGACTGATATTTTCGGGAACTACATGTTAGAACTCGATCCTGGAAAGTATATTATTACTTATAAATTCATTGGATATGCACCTGTTAAAAGAAATGTTGAATTGAAAGCAGGGGACATGAAAACTTATAATATTGCAATGGAAGAAGAATCGAAGGTATTAGACGAAGTGGTGGTGAGTGCCGGACGATTTGAACAAAAACTTTCTGATATTACAGTTTCTATGGAAGTAGTAAAACCTCAGATGTTGGAAAACACCAATACCCGTTCGCTTGAAACTGCCATACAACAAGTACCTGGAGTGATGATACAGGACGATCAGGCAAGTATCAGAGGGGGAAGTGGATATTCTTATGGGGCAGGTAGCCGCGTTTTGTTGACAGTTGACGAAATGCCCATGCTTACAGGTGCTGATGGTGCTGCAAAGTGGTGGTTTATGCCCTTGGAAAACATCGAACAAGTGGAGGTAATAAAAGGAGCTTCTTCTGCTTTATTTGGTTCATCTGCTTTAAATGGTGTGGTAAATGTTAGAACCGGATTTCCTTCTGCAGTCCCTTTAACTAAGTTTTCAATGTATAGCGGTTTTTATGGAAATCCTGAACGTTCTGAAATTAAGTGGTGGGGCAACACGCAACGTATTTTCACTGGTGCTAATTTTTTACATTCTCACATGGTGAAAAACTTAGATATTGTTATTGGGGCCAATTTATTTTCCGATCCGGGCTATCGTGAATATGATGCTGAACAAAGAATTGGGATTAATGGAAAACTCCGCTATCGGTTTAAAAAAGTACAAGGATTGTCAGTTGGTCTAAATGCAGCCTATATGTCCAGAAAGGGAAATTCATATTTATTATGGGGAAATGGCACTGATTCTGTTTACAGATCTTCCCCCTTATTCTTGCAAACAATAGAAAATACATATTTAAGCCTTGACCCATATTTGGTTTATTTTAACAAGGATAAGTCACGTCATAGTTTGAGAATGCGTTACTATCAAGTAAATAACATTACGAATACCAATCAAAACAACAAAGATGACCTTTGGTTTGGCGAATATCAATATCAACATCATTTCGATAAAACGGTAACCTGGACAATGGGTGCATCAGGTTCCTATTCCGAATCGAGTGCCGAAATTTATGGTCATGAGCAGCATTTTAGCGCAAGTCTTGGAGTTTATACTCAGGCAGACCTTAAATTAGGTCGTTTCAATGTTTCTTTAGGGGGTAGATGGGAAGGATATAAATTAGATAAGGATGATTTTCATTCTATGCCTGTTTTTCGTACGGGGATAAATTATCAATTGCTCGAACATTCTTTCTTAAGGGGTTCTTTCGGCCTGGGTTTTCGTTACCCTACCATTGCTGAACGTTACACTACTACCTCGGCTGGTTCTATAAAAATATTCCCTAATCCTACGCTTAAACCTGAAAAAGGATGGAATGCAGAACTTGGCATTAAACAAGGTTTTAAAATTATGAATTGGAGTGGTTATATTGATATTGCAGGATTTTGGACTGAATATCGTGATATGATAGAGTTTCAATTTGGGCAACATTTTCCTGATTCACTTGCCAATAGTACCGATTTGAATACTGCAATTTTTTACACCGGCTTCAAAGCGTTTAATGTGGGACATGCTCAAATTTCTGGAGTTGATATTTCAGTTGCAGGAAGAGGTTCTATTTATAATCTGGGTGTTAATTTCCTGATAGGTTATACCTACACCAATCCAATTACGCTTTCAGCTGACACCACTGCATCTACTCATTCTTCAATTTTAAAATACAGAAACTACGGTGCTTTTAAAGGTGATGTGGAAGTTAGTTATAAAAAACTTTCTATTGGGATGGGGTTAATCTATTTTAGCAACATCATTAATATTGATAGGGCTTTTGAAGATGATGTGACTATCAGAAATAATTCAGGGGGTGAATATCATACTGGCATCTATTTTCTTCCAGGCTTGAAAGATTATCGCCAAAAACACAACGATGGAGAATATGTATTGGACGGAAGAGTTGCCTGGCAAATTAATCCCAACTCAAGATTTACTTTTGTTGTAAAAAACATTTTGAATCGCGAATATATGATACGTCCGGGGGATGTGCAAGCACCTAGGAGTTTTGTGTTGCAATATAATTTTAAGATGTAAATCATGCGCTCATTCTGAAAACTTAGGATACCCACATCCCAAAATTCCAGGATGCTGATTTGCTATATTTTACAGCTATAATAAAAAGTTATAGTTGCCCAAAAACTTTCGAGAAGACCATCCTAAAAACTTAGGATGGCTCGAAAATATCCTATAACAGCATCCTAAAAACTTAGGATACCGTAAAAACCTTCTAGAACACCATCCTAAAAAATTAGGATGCCGTAAAAACCTT
>JBAWXL010000077.1:0-16822 GCA_037144095.1 Bacteroidota bacterium | reverse complement strand
GAGCTATAATCTAATGAATTTATTCTTTGAAAAAAGATTATCAGATTAGGCAAAGGCTTTTAGGATAGAAAGGACTTAGGCTTGAGGCTAAGGCGAGCAATGGTGAGAGGTCATGACCGCATTTCGGCATTTCGACAGGCTCAATGACCTAATCCAATTCGGCATTTCGACAGGCTCAATGACCTCTAATAAGCGGCAATTACGAAATATTCAGGATTAATTATTGAGTACGGAGTTTCTCGCTGTTTACTTTTAAATATTCTTTTATTTGTTCAAAATTCATATTTGCCAAATCTAAGGATATTTTTTCTTAATGGCTCTAAAAGTTTTTACGGTGTCGAACTCTTTTTCGGTTGATTTATCTTTAGTTTTCATATTCTATTATTTCTTTGGGTGATCTTATTTCTAAGGGACAAGTTCAATGACCTGCCAGCGGATTTATTTTTCAGTTTTATTGAAAACCAGGGTTTTGTTGGCAGGGTCGATTTCGATTTTAAACAAATCATTTATTTGAATACAGTTCAATACCTTTTTATATAGGTATGCTTTTGATTCATCGTTTATATTTTCGCTGCCCATTGAACCGGTTTTTGGATGAACAAACATCAGATATAGACGGTCATTTTTCATGATTAAAAGAAAATATACTCTATATCCTCCACGTCCGCTTATACGCTTTTTTATATAAGGGGTTTGGTCGTTATTGTTTAATCGAGTCCCTGAACAGAGTTCTTCAAAGGATTTATTGAAAAAATAGTCAATAATATCAGCACTGAGTGTATGGTAAGATTTCTTTGAAATTAGCTTCTCAAATTGAATTTTAAAGTCTTCGAGACAAAATATTTCCATCACACAAGAGAAAGTTGCCGGGTAGTTTCAGCAAATGAAGGCATTTTAGGAAGATAAAAGAAAACAGATTCTAAGTCTTCATACCCTTCTTTAAGGTCATCGATGGTGTTTTTAAAATCTTTTATTTCTTCTTTGGCGATTCCTTTTTTTCGGAGAGAATTCATACTAATATATTGACGAATCAGGGTTGAACGTAAATCCTTTGCTGTGGAGATGAGGTCGTTGATTAACATTAAACAGTCGTCATTCAAATCGCTTAACCATGTGAGTTTCTCAATACGTATGTTGATGGCTTGGATAGATAGGGTTTTATCGGTGAGCGTATTCTTAAAATCGATTATAGAATCTAAAAAAGCATTTACCTTCTCCTCATCCAATAATGGGCTTTTTTTCTCTTTAAAAGATATTATCCTAACGCTTGAAAAAGTGTTTTCAATTTCTGTCTTTTGAGCTATGATTTCCATTATGCTTGTACTTTAAATTTAATAATGCAAAGATACAAATAAATTGCATAATCACTTTTACTGCAAATTTGGAGTGTCTTTGAGAAAACGGGCATTTCGACAGCATTGACAATGAATGTCAGGGTTGAGAGCTCAATGACCGCATTTCGACAGGCTCAATGACCGCATTTCGACAAGCACTGACGATGAATGTCAGCACTGATAGCTCAATGTCCGTCTCCCTAACTCATAAAAGTATAAAGTATCAGTAAAGCAAGGATGATACCGGTGAGCACAGCCAGCAAGCCAAACACACGCATGGCGATTTCCCAGATGAGGGGAGTGGGTTTATGTACTTCGAAGTCTTTTGTGATGCCTTGCTCCTGAAGACGTTCCCATTGTTCGCTGCGTTCGTTTATCATCTCTTCTTCGGTGACCTGTCCGTTGAATATGACAAAGTCCATGGGGAACTTCTCGAAACGGAAGTGGGTGTTGAAAAAGTGGATGGTAAAGATGAAGCCAACTGCCAGGAGTGCCTCGTCGGAATGGATGATGGTGGCGACATTGAAGAACCAACCGGGGAGGAATAAGCCAAAGAACTCGGGAAACCAAAGGAGTAATCCGCTTGAGCCGATGATGGCTACGCCCCAGAAGACGGCAAGAAAATCGAACTTTTCCCAATAGGTCCAGCGGTCGAAGGTTGGTTTGGGTCCGCGGAAGAAGAACCAACGAAACATTGCCCTGATATCACGAAGATCTTTACGATTGGGGAATAAGGAATCGGGTCCGAAAAGTCGTTGAGTAAAGCTTTGGTTTGAATGTTTTTTGGAAAAGAGGAAGCGGATGCTCAAGGCCAGGGCTACAAATAGATATCCAAAGGTGATGATGGCACAAAAGCGGTGAATGAGTCCGGCAGTGGCAGTGCCGCCGAGGAAGTCCATTAAAGCCTTGCCCCAGGCAGTATAATTAAATTTGAGCGGAAGACCTGTTAATGCCAATCCGAGGAAACTGGTCACAACGAAAAGGTGCATTACTATCTGATAAGTATGGAAGCGTCTGTAGACTTTCTGATGAGGTTTCTTTTTTCCATATGCATGAGGTGCAGCGGTTGAGAACAATTCAGCATTGCGCATTTGCTTCTTTTCGACAAAGCCCCGCATTGCCCATAGGATGGAATGAATCCAGAAGAACAGAAAGACGCTAACCAGCAGGATGTTCATGCTGAGGGTGACCCAGAAAAGCATGGGGAACTTGCTATGGTTGGCAGGCTCAGCATGGGGGATGAATTTGGCAAAACGATTGCCGGCATCGGCATGACATTGTTTGCAGGTGGCGGCTATGTGAGCTGCATTGACCGTTGAATTCGTATCCTTTTGCGGAAGAATGTTGTGTGAACTATGGCAATCGGCACATCCGGCAACTTTTTCGGGATATCCAAGACGCATGTTCTTGCCATGGTAGCTCTCGAAATAGGTTTCGGGTGCAATGGTGGTAACTTTGCTACGAGCCATCATGTTGGCATCTGCATGACATTTCAAACAGGCTTGTGTGTGGAATGCACGACCCTGCGCTACGTTATCAATCCGGCTGATGGCGTGAAGACCGTGGCAATCAATGCAGGAAGGAGCATTCTTGTTTCCTTTGAGCAGTGCCTGATAGTGAATTGATTTGAAATAGGCTGATTCTTTTTCGTGGCACTGACCACAGAGCTTTGAGGAAGCTATTTTGTCTCCTTTTATAGAAGTGATGTTGTGGATGTCAGCATGACATTTGGAGCAAGTGACGGGAAGTCGCGCAGCATTATGCACACTCGACTGATGTTCTTTAAACATAACCGCATGGCAACTGCCACAATTCATGGGTTTAAAAGTAACAACACATGCGGTTTTCCCTGCATCGGCTTTAGCTACTGTTTTGGCATCCTCTTTAATATGACAGGCAGAACACAAGAGCGAACGATGGACAGAAACATTGTAGGCGTGCATGGAAACATTTTTTTCGTGACAGGTAATGCATTCCGCATTAGAAGGGGCAGAAATGGAAGAAGTTTGTGCCGTTGCAAAGGAGGTCAGCGATACGAAGATCAGCCAGGCGGCAAAATTTTTCATTGTTGAAGATAATACATTCATACGTTTTAATAAAATTTAGCCGCAAAGCCCTCCGGCATGTTTCTTTGTTCCTATTTTGATTTTTGGGATATAGGCATTTTTAGGGAATGATTGAAGCACCCCAGCCTGAGGAGAAGCGAGATTAATGGCTTTCCCTTCTACTGTTTTGTCAGCAAAAAGACTGTTCCAGTTATGTAAACCATCCTCAAGGATGTATAGATTAACAACCCCCTGAACTTTCAGGTATTCCCATGCTTTTACTGAAACCGAATCGTTTTCGGCTATCAATACCACCACTCCCTGAGGAGGAAGCTGGGTGAAACGAGCCACTTCTTTTGCGTCGAGAAGATTATCAATGGTAACATTTTCTGAGCCACTGAGATGAAAAGCTTCAAAATCCTTTGGGGTGCGCAAATCGAGAGTGACCAATTTAATGGAAGATTCGTTATTCGTCTTTACATATTCCAGTGGATGAATGAATACCGCTTTGGAAGTAAGCTGACTGGCATATTGATTTTCCAACAGTTTCCATTTACGGATTGGATCGGGCTGACCAATAATCCAAACCAAAGCGGCAACCGCCACTAAAGAAGCTGCACCAAACAGGTAGGAGCGTCTGGTGATTTTCCACGAAAAGGTTTTTCCTGTACCTTTAATGCGGAAAAACTCTTCCACTTTTTCGGCACCATAAAACATAAACAAAGCCATGAGGATAACTGAAAATACCGTAGCACCAATGGACCAACCCAACCAATCGGAAACCAGATAGCGTTCGGTAAAAGAAGAGTTCCAGAAGTTTTCGAAACTTGGCAATGTTTCGCCAAAAAGACCTGCACCCAGAACGGTTCCCACAAGAAAGAAAAGACCGTCAACCTTAAGACTGGCAGTAGCAACAACCGAAGTGCCCGGACAATAACCGCCGACAATGAAACCAACTCCCATAATGAGTCCACCCACAATGCCGGGCCAAATGAAAGTCTGGTTTACGGCAAGCTGAGAGAAATCGAGCCAGCCAATGCCTGAGGTAAGGAAAATCAACAGACAGGCAACAATGATGCCTGTGAACATGGTTTTTAGAACCGTCATATCTTTCAAATAGAATTGAGCAGCAAGACGACGCGAATCGCCAAATCCGGCCAATTCCAACGAAACACCAAAACCTGCCCCAATCAGGAAGAAAACCACATATCCGCCGGCTTTCCCAAGTAATACACTTATATCTATAGGTAACATAATAAATTTCTCCTTTTTAAATTAATCTGCCCAAAGTCGGCGAACAAAATATGCGACGGCATAACCGCCAATAAAAACGCTGAACATAAATGCCCAACTCCCCAGGGAGAGGACTGCTCCTCCTGATAATGCCTGCCCTGAGGTGCAACCCCTTGCTAAGCGGGCTCCATAACCCATAATGAGTCCTCCTAAAAGAGCGAAGAACAAGCGTTGTGTTTTTGAAATCTTCGAGCCTTTGAATATTTCTACTTTCAAGCGGCCGTTGAAAGCTGCTGAAATCATTCCGCCGGCAAAGGTGCCCAGCAATAAAAATATACTGGGATGATCTAAGGCATTACGGTCTCCTGCACCCAAAGCCGCAAAAGTTCCGACCTTATCTACATGTGATGACCAAACCATTTTTGTGATAGCAACCTGTATGCGACCAATGGCTCCGGAGGCTCCCAGTCCGCTATGCGTTAGTGCATAGGCAGCAAAAAGAACCACTCCGAGTATGGCTCCTGCAAAGTAGGGGTTCTTGACTGGTTTCGCTATTTTTTTCATTGTACTTCTATTTTATTTAGTTTATTTTTTCTGCACCTGAACAGGATCATGCTCATATCCAAGTTCCATCCAATTCAAGCGACTTTTAGGTGAATGACATTGCAGGCAAGTCAACGCTTTCTGACGTGTAGTAACCATGTGGTTAATGGGCCAATACATTTTCGTATTGGTAAAACCATATTTGCCACTATAGGGTAAATTGTTGAGTTCAGCTCCCTTTTTTAAGGCAAAACTCCAATCGAACTTAGTCCAATATCCACCTTCACCACTTGTTACCGGTGGAATAAGAATGTTATTGACCATATCATAAGGTTGCTTGGCATGATGAACCTTAAAGGGCCATATCTTCGCCTTGGGATTATTGCGTGAACCTATCGGACGATTTATATAATGTTCTTCTTCAGAGTCGAGTTTATCTCCAATTACATAACGTTCCATTTTTCCACTATACCAGGCATAAGTAGGAACTACATCTTCCTCATAATGGAATTCACCTTTTATTTTCAGATATTCATGAGGGCTGTCTTTTCGGGTTGAATCGCCTGCTTTCGACCAATCCCAGGTCATTTTGGTGGGAAGTTTGCGGGCGAACTCAGGTATATGGCAGGTCTGACAGGCTATCCTTGAAGTGTGTTCATTCAGACGATGGTCTTTATGAGGTTTTTCGGTATGGCAAGTCTCACAACCAAATCGCACCACTTTTGTTTTTTCGGTATAGGTTGCATTCACTTTCCCCGGAATCACATGATTGTGGGTTTGGTGGCAATCCTGGCATTGAAAATTGAGCCTTCCCATGTGGTAGTCAAGTTCCTGATTGGCATTCAGCAAGGATTCATCAAGGTCGCCATGTTTTACGCCCATACCTCCACCACCACTGAAATGGCATGCACCACAGTTTTCGCGATTGGGTCGGCGAACGCTTCCAGCAGCAACATTTAGTTTCACATTTTTGTTAGGCATACCCCGTTTTGTTTTCGAATAGATACCTGACCCATCATGACAAACCAAACAGTCAACGTTTTCTTCCTTTGAGAAATCGAAACTCATATCACCCCAACCGTAACCGGCATGGCAGGTAACGCACGAACCCCAATTACCCACCACGCTGATGCAAAAGTTGTTTATCTGATTTCGCTTTCCAAGAGGGATATCCTTTCCGTTTCTGATAGCATCGCCACTAATCCATGTCCAATGCGCTGTTTGCATCACTTCCTTTGCGCTGTTCGGATGACAGGTAAGACACTTCTTAGTGACATCCCGAGCAGAATCAATCGGGTTTTTAAAATAGACACTGTGATCTAAATGGGGCAGCAAGCGATCCGAAAGAGGATTTTTAGCCACAGGAACCGAAGCATTATTAACCTGAGAACCATGGTTACATGCATTTGCTATTAGTATCAATAGGAGTGCTATTCCGGCAAGGCGAAGCTTGAAGAGCATTGACTTTGTATTTTTCATTTAGAAATTCTTAAATGTTTCATCATCCAATTCGAAAACCCAAACTGGATGCTGACATAAATTAATGCGGCAAAATTAGTCCTTGTTATTCCGCTAACAATATTTTCGCTGTGTGATACCTCAAGCCCTGTTGTGACATTTATCACATAAATTAAAAGCAGACTGTCCAATGTCTGCCTTCATGAATTTTATTACAGTTTTTCCCTTGCAAACAAGAGGCTTTCCTTTGAAGATTGCCGACTGAAGACTGCCGATTTCTTCTATTTTGATTCATATTCTTTGAAGACTCCATTTATTCGTACTTTTGTCCTTTAATCCTGAACCCAAACATGACTCAACATAAGTGTACCGACTGCATGATAAAATCGGCAGCTGCCAAAAACCTCAACATCGAAGAATTTGAAATATTAGAGAATAATAGTACAAGTGTATCCTTCAAAAAAGGCGAAATCATCTTTAAACAAGATGCCCCATCTTTAAATATTGCTTACCTAAGGACAGGTTTGGTTAAAATTCACATGAAAGGACCCTCGCATGAAAAGATTTTACGAATAGTAAAGGCTCCCACCTATTTGGGAATACCCACTTCGATGGACGAGAAAATCAACCAGTTTTCGGCAACGGCACTCGAAGACACCACCGTGTGTTTCATCGATAGCAATATATTTAGGAATTTCATTTACACCAATGGCAAATTTGCCTATGAAGTAATATTGGAGCTATGCCGCAACGAGCTTTTTGATTACCAGCGCTATGCCAGTCTTGCACAAAAGCAGGTACCGGGTATGGTAGCCGAAACCCTTATTTGTTTTGCCGATAAAATCTACCACGACAATCATTTCAACATCCCCCTGTCTCGTTCCGATATGGCAGATCTCATTGGTACTTCTCGCGAAAGCGTAAGCCGGATACTTACCGATTTTAGCAACGAAAAAATCATCGAAGTAAACAACAACGAAATTTCCATTATCAACAAAGATTTGCTGATTCAGATTAGTGAAAAGGGGTGAGAGTAAGGATGCTAATTTTTACATCTTAATTGTCTTAAGCTCCAAATCTCAACTATACCACAACCTCTTCTTCAGTGAAACCTTCTTCCCCATCCCAAACCTTAATAGAAAACGCAAATACCTTTAGCCTAAACTTTAATACTTATTTTGTGTCAGGATAAATTTGATGATGATGATTAGTGCAAATCATTAGGTGTTTGGAGCGGAATTGGAAATTCTGCTCATGGTAAACATCAGTTACTCAATCAGGGAGTCAATATTTCGTCAATCCTTGAAATTGTCTTTAATGCATTAGGATTATCATGCACATTTTCTAATTGAGTTTTCAATGACTCTAATCCCTTTTTTATTTCAAGATAATGCTCATTTTCCAAATAGCCTTCTTGCTTTTGAATTTCAACTTTAAGTTTGCCTAAAAATTCTACCACTGTAAATAAAGCAGATTGTGCAATTTCATTAGTGATATAATTCGTCGTAATTAACCGACCAAAGCTTCCTAAATTTTTAATACTCATAGAATCTAAATAGTTGTTTTTTTGACAAAAAAGATAGTACTCTTCAACTACTTTGAGGATGTAATCTGAAAATGGTTTTTGTTCTCTTACATAATCGGAAATTTTATTGTAATTAAATAGAAATGCTTCATTAGCATTCTTAAACATGCCTTTTTGAAGAGCAAGTTCTGCAGAATCGGTTTGAAAACTAAAAATATAAGACACTATAAACCTCTCTTGATACTCTCCAAGGTTTAATTCATTTTTGTAACTGAACTCAGAAAGAATCGAATTTAATTTACTAATCACGGTTTGATAAAGATGCTTTGAATTCAATTCAATCGCACACGATTGAAGTTGATTTAAGGCCATAAAAATGAGAAATATGTGATCCCACTGCATATTTGAAATGTGGTCAGACTTTGGTGCATCTTTTCCTTCATAAGCCAAATAAAAATCACTGATTGTTTCTTGAGGAGGGCAATTGAATTGTATTTGATAGAGGAATATTTCAGATAGATTTTCTGCAGCACTTGTCAAACCTCCAATGGAACTTATAGACATTAAGTACCCAATTTGAGCTCTTGTAAAACTTTCAAGCTCTTGGTAATGTAAAAGGTAGGCTTTGTTTTTTGCAGCATTGAAATAAATATCTTTCACTGAAAGCCAAACCGAAACATAGTATTGTTCTTCATTTACCCTTGCTGCATCAACATTACCTGCGGTCCATACTTTTATCAGCGATTGAAAAATGATATTGGCTTGTCGTCTGTCAGAAGCATCACCAATAATTGACAAACAGCGTTTATTTAATTGTGATAACAGATGATTGTTGTAAGCATCTCTGTCAAATTCCTGAATGTAATTAATGAGTTCATCGGTAATTGCAGAGTTAAAATCTTTTTCACCTGTAAATTCGTTAATCAGTTTTATTATTTTATCTACTGTGTCTGTTTTCTTTATGAGAAAAACTGTAAAAGGGAAAAGCAGAAGCACAAAAACAACAAACATGATACCTAAGAAATATGCTGTTGTTAAATCGTTTGTCTGTTTTAGGTTGTGTAATGAAAAGGCTGAGTGAAGTGAAAACAGAATCATCACTACAGGAATTGAAATAGCAGATAAAACCCGCCATTGTTTAAGGAAGTCAAATCGTTTTCTCCTTCGTGAGTTATTCCCAAGCAATCCAAAACCAAAAGTAATTACGGCTATGAGAATTGCAAATACCGATGCTGTGATTTCACATATAAGTTTGAAATATTGATGTGTAGTTTCCTCAGCGAAATTTGATAAATTGAAAAGATCAATAATCCATGCCCATTGAATATTTCTTATAAAAATGTAAGCAATCAGCCATAAGAAAATCACTAATAAATAGTCATATGGAAATTTTAGTTTTTTCAATGAAGAATTTTTAAAATCAAAGTTTTTAATTTTGTTGTTGAGTTCTACCATGTTGTTTAAATTAATTTATTTGGTGCAAAGGTAAACACTCAATAACGTTAAGTCAATTCATCCTATCTCCACCCCCTCATACTCCTCCTCACTCATCCAAAAATCCTTATCTATTAGCTTCACTTCTTCATAGCTTAGTTCATATCATTTTGCATCAGATTATGATGTTAATAGCATCTTATAAGGGTGTTTCTTTGGGAATTGCAAATTCTTTTCACATTATACACTTTTTGCTCAATTAGGTGGGAAACCTTCGAATATTAGCTTAGGATCTAAGTTAAATGGAGCACAGTTAAAAATATTTGTCAGCAAAAACTTAATTGTGTTAATGTATTTATTTTGTGAATGAGCATTTGGAGCGGAAAGGCGCAAGTATTCTAAACTGTCGGCAATTTTTCCTAACTCCATTGAACTACTTTTATAAGGTTTAATTACAAAACCTGTAAGATTTTCCACATTATCCTTGTTTTTCAATGGAATATATTGATAAGGGGCTAAGACAATAGAAAGTTCATTAAATATTTCTATATTGTGATGATAATTATCAATTAAATTTGGTGAAATAATTACTCCTATCCAATCAACATTTTCTTGATAATTCAAAGCATCTAAAATAGGTCTTCCTGAAATTATTAATCCTTTTTTTGTTTCCTTATGAAAAATATCACCATATGAAATACACCCATTCATGGGGATTCTTTCAATTAGCATTGAATACAGTATCTCTGAAGATTTAAGTATTATTTGTTTGAGAGATTCTTCTGAGTCATCTTTTGAATAAACAATAATTGTATCACTAAATACAGAATAGTCAAGTTTAGTGTATTTTTTATCATCAAGAAATGAATCATAAAAACTAAAAACATGTTCTAGTCGGTCATTGTCTATACTTATGTTTTTAAATCCTAATATATCCATATAGGAAATAAACCTTTTGTTTTGTTTCATATGTTTTAATGTTTTAAAATTAATTGCCACAAAGTTAAATCATGCAAATCCAAAAGTCAAATCTTTTTCAAATTCCATTCTTTCAATATCAATATTAAGAATAATCAATTAAATAAACCTTACCATTTTCTAGTGTTATTGGAATTATATATCCGATATTTCAATTATCTCAACATAATTATCCAGGTTACCAATTTTTACTATATCACCTATTATATGACCCATAATAGATTCTGCCAAAGGGGATTTATAATATATTTTCTGTATCCCATTTGACAATTCATTTTTATTTCTCTCTGATGCTACTATCTGAACATTTATATCTTTACCGTTATTTACATATTTAACATGTACAGTACTATTTAATTTAACCTCTTCAACATGAGGTCGATCATTTGTGTCTGAAGTTTGTTCAATTGCTTGTAATGTATCAACATCCATTTCAATATTTATAGATGAAGTATGCAAAACATATTCTTCAATATTTACTATATCATCAGTGAAAACATTTGAAAAAGTTGGTTTTTTAAATAAATCAATTTGACTATGTGTAGAGATAGTGTCTTTTATAAAATGAACAAGTCTATTTGTTTCTCTTCCTGTATTTCTCCACCAATTTGTACTCCAAATTCTATGAAATATAAATCCATGATCTTCTACAATTTTTTGTCTGTGATGATCATATAAATATGCTTCTCTACTTGAATGATATTTTGCTCCATCGCATTCTATGGCAATTTTAGGTACCCCTGAAATTTTTGAATCATACACAATATCAATCCTGAATCCTCCGAATTCTAATTGAGGAAATAATTTTTCAACACCAAATTTTTCAACTAAACTCTGATAAACCTCTTCTTCAAAAGGTGATTCTAAATTATTACCCATGAAAGAATCAATACTAGTGTTTTGAGTAGAGTTTTCGGATAGCGAAGTTAAAACAGAAATTCTTAAATCATAATTGCATTCACTAACTGCTTTACAGTATGCTAAATATGCAAATAAAACAGCTCTTTTATTGTTTGAGCATTCTGTTGCCAAATAATCTTTATATTTTAAAAATACTTGTTCGGGTATTGATGAGCATACATAAATTTTAAATTTAGCACGTGTAATTATTACATTTAGAAGTTTATATCCTTTAGAATGATTTAATGGCCCAAATCGATGAGCAAACTTTCCATCTTTGCCAACTCCATATGTTGTTGACAGGATAATTACATCTCTTTCGTCCCCTTGAATATTCTCAAGGTTTTTTATGAATGATTTATTACTCTTAGGATTATCAAGCTCTAATTCTTGAATTTTTTCATTAAAATCCCTGAATTTTTCAAACTTTTTCCTTTCTTCAATTTTTGCTTTAATTAGATTTCGCTGTGCAATATTAAAAGTAGCAATGCCTACTGTTGGATAATTTCCATTTGGTAATTTATTAATATTGTTTTCAATTATTGATAATACCATTTCAGCTTCTGCTTCATTTGTATACTCTGAAAAAGTTCCATTTACTTGAATATATTTAATTGGAACATATTCAAAATTATTTGGCAAAGGTTTTAATCTTTGATTATAAAATGCATAATTAGAAAAATCAATTAAAAAAGGATGTTTTGAACGATAATGAAAATCCAAATATTTTCTTTGGAAATTTAATTCAGTACCAAAGTCTAGCAATGATTCACAAGATAAAAGAATATCTTCCATGTCTATTTTAGGTTTCTCATTCTTTTCTTCCTCTTCCATATCTTCAATATCTTCAGCAGTGCCATCAAATATTGGACTGAAATAGTTTGATGGAGGCATTTGATGTTCATCACCAGATATGATTATTTGCTTCCCTTTTAAAATTGCAGGCAAATTATCTTCAATTCTTAATTGACTGGCTTCGTCAAACATAACAATATCAAAAAAACCATTCATTTTCTTGAACAAATTACTTGCAACATCAGGTGAAGTTAAGATTATCGGGAAAAATGTTGTGAATAATTCAGGACTATATTGTACAATTTGTCTTAGTGAAAGTCTTTTATTTTTTGTCCCTTGTTTTTTTAGATAAAGATTCCCAACTGATAAGTTTTCTTTTTGCTCAAACTCTCTAGTGGCATCAATTTGCTTTGAATACCAAAATTGTTTAATGAATTTTAATTGCTCAGTTTCAACTCCATTCAAAGATTTTTCTAGTTCTTTATACTCTTCATCATTTGTTGGCAAATCCATATTTGCAGAATTCACAAGCATTGAATTGAAATAATATACTAAAAACGATTTCCTCCAATTTCTTTTAGTTTTTAATTCGTTTATAATATGTTTGTTTGTTTCCGATAAACCATTATAAAACTGAAACCATTTAAATTCTGTTGTGAAAAAATCTTTTTCAGAATTGAAATATTCTATTTTGTTACTGAGCAACTCTTCAACCTTGCTAACAAATTTGTTGAATTCTGCACATTGTACTTTTTCAACTATCCAACTATCTTTCTTTATTTTGTCAAATAAATTATTTACTTCTTCTTGAAATACAGAAAGATTAATAATTCCAATATCTTTTGGGTTTGCTTTAAGTAAATTTATATGCTGAAATTCATTTTTGATTTTAAATTCAAATTCATTTTTAATTAATTCAATCTTTTCATTTATCTCTGATAGGATTGCCTTATTCTCATTGAAAATTTCATTAAAAGAGTAACTTAAATGAATATCAGGACTTTCAGCTAATTCATTTGAAAGTGTTTGAAATAAAGAATCAACTTCTAATAAATAGTTCTTAAATGTGGATTGAATCGAATTTAGTTTTGTTTTAAAATCCTTAGAATTGGTTGGTAAATTGACATCTGATTCTATTAATTGAAAATATTCATTACTGTCATTAATATTTAATATTGATGAAAAATTAAATGAATTAAATTCAATTTCAATTTTATTATCGAAACTATCTGATATAATTTTAAGTTTTTCCCAAAATGCATTTAAAATGTTTTTCTTTGTCTCCAGAGAACCATTGAAATTAAATGGTTTTAAATCTTTTGATAATTCAATAAGTTTATCTAAGTCTGAAAAATGTTTTTCCAAACTGTTTTGATCATCAATTGTTTGCTTCTTTTTTAAAGAAAAAATAGACTGCAATTTATAACCAAAACCTTTCACTTTCGTTTGGTTTGTTAAATCAGCATTTTCTTTATTAGAATTAAAAATAGTCTGAATTTTCGAAATAACTTCGGAAGCACTATCTAGTTGTTGCGTTAATTCAAGATTTCTGAAATAATAATACTCTTCTCTGGAATTTGAAATTAAAATATTCAAATCTTTTTCTTTAGCCAATACTTTTTCAATGCATTTATGAATTGAGTCTATCTGATTTCTAAGTTCATTTTTTCTTAAACTTAAAAATTCCTTTTTGATAGTTTCTGAAAGAATTTTAATTTGTTCAATTTGATTAGTATAAATATCAAAATCATCATTTATTTTTTGTTCAATTAAATATGGATTATCACCAATCAATTTTGAAGAATTAAGGAATGAACTTGATTCAATTGGTGCAAAATTTCCGTAAAGTAGATGACCTTTTTGAATTAGGTCAAGTAATATATTTAATTCTTTTGTTGTATATTCAAATTCACTCTTATCAATATTTAGATTACTTTCCTCAGTGTCCTCTTTTTTTTCTTTAAGTAGTTTTCCGACTATATTGGTCCAATTATTATCTCCAAAAATTTCTTCACCAATTTTTTGATGTTTCTTATTAATACTTGAAACTAGGGTTTTTATTTTTGAAGTAAGATTATCTAAGGATTCTTTTGAATAGTTGTATCTTAATTGCCTATACTCAGAATTATCAACTCTATCTCTTACGGAGTCTACAACTATTTTCCGATCTTTTATAATATCTCTAATTAAAACACAATGGTAGTTTAATCCTTTTTCAATAAGTGCCTTATGTAAAACTTCAAGAGCTGTCCTTTTTTCACATACAACTATTGTTTTTTTATTATTTTCAAGAGCATTGACAAGTATAGCAGTAAGTGTTTGACTTTTCCCAGTGCCGGGAGGTCCTTGAATTAAAATGTTCCTTTTAGTTTCAAGAGAATGTAATATGTTTTGTTGAGATGGATCAGTTTCAACTGATGATATAGGCTGAAATGAATGTCCTTCTAAATCTTCAAGTTCAATTTTAAGCCCTTCAAGTTCCAAAAGATTTCCATAGTCATTTATAATATTTTGTTTTTGAACTTCAAATATTGAAAATAAACCACCAAATTCTATAAACGAATTTGATGAGTTTAATGGGAGTTTTTCATAATGAGTTTTATCACCGATAAAAATAATTTTATCTAACTTCTTTTTCAATGTTTCTTCTAAATCATCAGGCGAAATAGTGTTTATTGCTCGAATTAAATTTGTACATATTTGAACTAATTCAGTTTTATTAATCAGTCCATCATCAAGCATTTCACTTGGGATTTGTTCTATTTCTGTATTTGAATCACTTTGCAAATGATTTATTAGTACCTCATTAATGTAAATTGGATCATCTTCATTCCTAAGTATTTCCCATGTATTAAATTCTTTTGTTCTCTTAATCCTTAAAGACCAAATTAGGAGTGGGGCAACAGTTAATTTATTGTCAAGCTTATCTCTTCTAGCTAAAATTGGAAATCCAAATCCAAACGTATTTATTCCTTTTTCTGATTCAATTGTATCTGTTTGGTTAATCAGATTTTCAAAATCCTTTGTAATCCTAACTAATTGTGTTTGGTCATCAATGAAAAGTGAGTTTAGATCTGGTACATTGTCTTTCCAACTTACTCTAAATTTCAAAGGTAATTCAGATAATAATGCTTTTATGAATTTATCAGGAAGATTTTGATCAATAAAAGAAAGTCTATTTAAGTCGAATTTATATCTAGATTTCCCAGGAATTGCATTCAAATGAACACCCCTGCGATTTCCAACTTTCAATCGTCTTTGAAGTTCAGTTAAAAGTTTCTCTGTTAATTCCATTGAAAAAATAAATTAAATGTCCCTTACAAATAAGCAAAACTCAGCCCTAAACCAACTTCCAACTCCCAACCAATTCCCATTTCCAAATATTCTCATATCTTTTTCATTAAACATATCTCACAACAAAACTAATAAAAAAACACAACACTAACCATTCACTAATTATTTCCGGTTAAAAATCACAACCATCACCAAATTCTCAATAAAAAATCCTGCCCTTTCACAAAAGCAGGATTTTCCCATTATTAATTATTCATTCTAAATTATTCATTCCCTTGTCAACTGTCAATTTGTACATCAAAATCATTTTCCCGTCCCCGCTTAATCTCAATATGTCCCAAATAAACCACTTTCCCATTTAGCACACCCGTCAGCACATCTTTCCCCGCCCTGGGTTTTTCAATTGTTAATTTCCCTTCCCAATCTGTCGACCCGGCTTTTTTAGCTTTTGTCAACGTAAAAACAATCCCTTCCACAATTTTCGACACATTTTTATTCACCACCGAAATATTCACAAACGTATGATGCACATTCACTGCAGGAATAATCGTCGAAGCCATCACTCTGTCATAAAAATCCTTATTAGTTTTTTTATACGGTTTCATCAACAACTTAATCTGCTCAATAATTTTCCTAACCGGTCTAAAACTTGCCACAAAAGCTTTCGTCAACGTAGGCGAAACCTCATGCACCGTTTCGCTCGTCCCCTGCAAACCGTTAAAAGCAGTAATCTCATCCTGAAAATCCGTAAGCATCAAATCCGTAACATCAGGCAACAAATCAGTTTTATGAGCGAACATCACATCGTGGTCATTCTGTGCCACTGCCGAACAATCACTATCCGCCACCGACGTAAAATCAGTAGCATTAATATGCAATTGTTCCGCCACATCAATCTTTCCCAAATCCGTCAAAGCAACATAAGCCAATCCCGAAAGGGTAGAAGCAGTCTCTCCGAGGGCAAGTTTCCCGTTCTGTTTTAAAATGCTAAATCCCTTATTATTAGGATGTGCAGCCGCAGAGCAAGCCAAATTCTCCGCATAAGCATCCCTAAACTCAGCTATTTTAGCTATTAATTTTACATTGCCGGTATAATTACCGCTTTCAGCAGTCAATCTGGCGTCAAGTCCGGCATTTCTTGTCAATTCCGCCTGTTCTGTGTTTTTCATATTGATGATTTTTTAAGTTAGATTAAGGCATTGTAAAATAACACAATATTTCTCAAAAAAGCAAACATAAATATAAATATATTATACATTTCAGCTACAACTCCAGCATATCAA
>JBAWXL010000076.1:0-16903 GCA_037144095.1 Bacteroidota bacterium | reverse complement strand
AACTTCTAGCATATACCAAAACAGTTGTGGAAGCCTATGCTAAACTTCTAGCATACATATATCCTAAAATTTCAACATTCCGAAAGTATCTATTAATTTTAAATAAAAGAATATGAGGATATTAAAATAAAGATTTGAAGCTTATTTCTTTTTAAAATTTCAACCAAAATGCTTTTTTCCTTCAGCCTTCAGCCTAATTTCATTCAGTCTAAAAATATAATTCCTCCCACAAAACAAAAAATGTGTACCTTTGTTTAGAATTAAAAAACAAAGAAAATATGGTGTTTATCACCCGAAAAGAGCATTTTAATGCTGCACATCGTCTGTTTCGTGAAGATTTTTCAGATGAAAAGAATCTCGAAGTTTTTGGTAAATGTTCAAATCCCAACTGGCATGGGCACAATTATGATTTATTTGTCACAGTGAAGGGTGAAGCCGACCCCCTTACCGGTTTTGTGATTAATTTGAAAGATTTAAGCCTTATCATCAATAACTATATTATTGAAAAGATGGATCATAAAAACATCAATCTTGAAGTTGATTTCATGAAAGGCAAGTTGGCTTCAACCGAAAATATTGCCATTGCCATTTTTCATGAATTGGAAAGTCACATTAATTCAGACAAAGTGCAACTACATTGTGTGAAATTATACGAAACTGAAAATAATTACGTTGAATACTACGGACTTTGAAGACCCAAAATCCAAATTTCAAGATCCAAATTCAAAGAAGGAAACAGTGTTGGTTATATTTGATATTTTTGCACTTTTAAAAGAAACTATTTAAACGAGATGAAAAAATAAAAGCGAAAGATTTAAAATTACCGACTCCCCCCTTGGGTCTTGGAATTTGAAATTTGAGTCTTGGAATTTTTCGAACGAAGGAAATTATGAACTCCAAAAACAAAAAATGATGAAAAACACACTAAACGATATGGGCGAAGAAAACATGATGGATGGCTACGAACGTGTTGAACAATATAACTATGAGCTAATTGATAAGTTGAAGCCCCATTACATGGAGATTTTGCGAATCATAGGCGAAAATCCCGAAAGAGATGGTTTGATGGATACTCCTATGCGAGTAGCGAAAGCCATTCAGTTCCTAACTCATGGTTATGATTTGAACCCGGAAGAAATATTGCGTTCTGCCATGTTTAAAGAAGATTACCGCCAAATGGTCTTGGTGAAAGATATCGAAATCTATTCGATGTGCGAGCACCACATGATACCTTTCTTTGGCAAAGCCCATGTAGCTTATATCCCAAATGGGCATATAGTAGGATTGAGTAAAATACCCCGCGTAGTAGATGCTTTTGCCCGCCGTCTTCAGGTGCAGGAACGCTTAACCATGCAAATAAAAGAATGCATACAAAAAACTTTGAAACCTCTCGGAGTGGCTGTAGTTATTGAGGCGCAGCATCTGTGTATGGCAATGCGTGGCATTCAAAAACAAAACTCTGTTACTACTACTTCCGATTTCACGGGAGCCTTTCTAATAGATAAAACCCGTCAGGAATTTATGCATCTGATAAGTGCTGACTTGCACTGACAATGGCATAATTATTGATGAAATAGGCACTTAAAATTAAAAACAAAAATTATATATGAACGAATTTAATCAAAATCCCTTCAACATCATTCAGTCGAAAGCTGAACCCGTAAATGTAGCCAAAACCTTTGTTGCCAATGTTTTCTCCTGGATGTTTCTGGCATGATCAGCCACTGCTGTTACAGCATATTTCTTTGCGGCTACTCCTTCTTTATTATCTCTTCTAATCGGAGAAACCGGTTTATCACCATTAGGTTGGATTGTTATGTTAGCTCCAATCGGTTTTGTATTACTCATGTCGTTAGGCTTCAATCGCTTGTCGGCAGGGGCTTTAACCATCTTGTTTATTGTGTATTCAATAATTATGGGCATGAGCCTGAGTTTTATTTTATTGGTATATACTCAAGCTTCCATTGCCACTACTTTTGCCATAACGGCAGGAATGTTTGGCATAATGGCAGTCGCAGGCTACACCACCAAAGTTGACTTATCAAAATTTGGTTCCATTATGATGATGGGTTTAATAGGAATCATCATTGCCATGTTGGTTAATATGATTATTGGCAGTGAACAATTAGATTATATCATTAGCTTTATTGGCGTATTGGTGTTCACAGGGCTAACTGCGTGGGACGTGCAAAAGATTAAACGCATTGGTGCAACCGCCGAAATGGGTAGCGATTCAGCCCGAAAACTTACCATTATGGGGGCGCTTACACTGTATCTGGATTTTATCAACCTCTTTTTATTTTTACTTCGTTTCTTAGGAAATCGAAAATAAAAAAGGCAAAGTTTATTTATAGAACCGGTAAATTATCTTTACCGGTTTTTTATTTGAATAATAATTTTTATCCCTTGAATAGGTTGATTTTAACCCAGATTATATTCATATCATAAATTTTATTATACCACGATTAACAGAAAGGTGGTTAATATTACATTCATGATATTCGAAAAAAAGTATTATCTTTGTTTTGCAAAATCCAAATGTAGTTAAATTGTTTGAAAATAAATTTAAGATGAAAAAAGTATTATTTTATATGTTGTTTATAATGTCTTGTCAAATAAGTTATGGGCAAGACACAATTCTATTTTTAGATGGGAAAACCCTTATTGCCAAGGTGCTGGAATATAAGAAGGATTATATTTCAATAGAAAAAGGGAACAGGCATAAACAAAAATGGATAGAAGCAAAGGAAGTGTTTTCAGTAACAGGTCAGGATGGTATTCCGAAGGTTATTTATACACAAGATAAGAGATACTCGAATTCATATACCCCAGAACAAATGAAAAAATTTATTGAAGGTGGGCAATTTGCAAAAAAAAGATATCATGCTCCCTGGGCTGCTATTTTCGGTATTATTATTGGGGCCGGGAGTAGTCCTTTGGGTTTATATTGTGTACCAGTACCTGCTTTCTATACCTTTATTGTAAATATTAAAAATCCTACACCCAGGAGATATAAAGATTTATCTCCCGGCTTAAAAAACGATCCCTACTTTAAAGAAGGATTTCGAAGGAAGGCATCCAGTAAAAAGACAAACACAGCACTTATAAGTGGTTATCTTTCAGCAGCTGCTGCATTAGCAGCCTTGGTGTTTTTAAAACTGTAGTTAGTAAACTTGAACCAATTAATAGTTGATCGAATAGTGCGCTGTATCGAATGAATTACAGAAAATCGAATCAACATGATAATTAA
The DNA here is from genome assembly GCA_037144095.1 of Bacteroidota bacterium. Taxonomy (GTDB): domain Bacteria; phylum Bacteroidota; class Bacteroidia; order Bacteroidales; family CAIXTV01; genus CAIXTV01. The sequence continues at coordinate 13,653 of JBAWXL010000076.1, read as the reverse complement.
GATTCCCAAATTTAATCACTGTCCAGATAATTTTTGTCCACTGATTTCCATACGTTTTGCATGTTGAAGCAGATTGGTAATACTGTCCGTTTCCCGTGATTTGATTATCGGAGCAACACTGACTGCAAAATAAAGACGGCAGTGTTGTATAGTAATAAGTTATTTTATCAGTGCTATCATTTGGAGAAACATTTTTCACTTGAAGAGCTAAATAGGCTTCAGGATAAATGTTGAAACTCTGTTGGTATGTAGTATTGTTGTCAAATACAGTAGGACCAATATCAACTGAGTTAAAGAAATATCCTTGTTTTACCACAGCAATCCTAAATCCAACAGGCTTTCCGGTAATACTCGTTGAAATAGAATAATTTCCATTCGCATCAGAAGAAGTTGAAGTTACTTCATTATAATTTGAATTGTAGGTGCCCGAACTAATCATACTTGCAGAAAGAACGATGTTGGCATTTGAAACTGGTTGATTGCTATTAGGATCAAAAATAGTTCCCTGAAGTGATACTTTAAAAGTGTTGTCCTTTTTGCATGTTGTAAATAATAAAAGACATAAGGGAATCCAGCATAAAACGATTAATTTTTTCATGGCTTAATAAATTGAAGGAAATTGGTTGGGATTATATTCATGCATCATTTCATAAACAGCATCAAAAACATCTTCGGCATTGGGATTCGAAAAGTAGTCGCCATCAGTTCCATAAGCCGCACGATGCGCTTTGCCGGTAAGAGTTTTTGGTGCAGCATCCAAAAAGTCAAACCCGCTTTGTATCTCCAATACCTGATGCATCATATAGGCAGTTGCTCCTCCGGGCACATCTTCATCGAAAAACATAATTTTATTTGTTTTCTTTAGTGATTCAAGAATACGTTTGTTTATATCAAAAGGCAAGAGGGTTTGAACATCAATCAACTCTGCTGAAATGCCAAACTCTTTGAGCTGTTTTAAAGCGTCCTGGGCAATTCTCACACAAGAACCATAAGTAACAATGGTGATATCGGTACCTTCTGCAATTATTTCAGGAACTCCCAGTGGAATGCGGAAGTTCCCAATATTTAGTGGGAGTTTTTCTCTCAGACGGTATGCATTCAGGGGTTCAATAATTAAAGCGGGATCATCGGATGCAATCATAGTATTATAAAAACCTGCTGCTTGCGTCATATTTCGTGGAACCAAAACATACACTCCCCTGATAGAATTAATTACCATACTTAATGGCGATCCCGAATGCCAAATGCCTTCGAGGCGGTGCCCGCGCGTAGAAATAATCATTGGAGCCATTTGACCGTTTCGTGTACGATAGCGCAGTGTAGCCAAATCATCACTGATAACCTGTAATCCATATAATAAATAATCGAAATACTGAATTTCGGCAATAGGACGGAACCCACGAATGGCTAAACCCAGGGCTTGTCCAATAATGGTGGCTTCGCGAATACCGGTATCAAAAATGCGGTTTTCGCTATATTTCTTTTGCAAACCTTCCATGGTTTGATTTACTCCTCCAATTAAACCCACATCTTCTCCAAAAGCAACCAATAATGGATTATCTTCAAATAGTTTGTTGAAATTCAAATTCAATACCTCCCTGCCTGTTACTAACGGTGATGTATTATCATACAATGGAGGGACCGATGCTATGCGCAGCGCACTTCTTTCTGTTTCGCAATACAAGTGTGAACTGTAGCGGAAAATATCTTCATCAATTTCTTTATTCAACCATAAGGTAACATTTTTCTTAAGAGACTTCTCTGGACTACACGTATTGCAAATCAAACGCAGAATTTTTTTTGCAGAAGAAACTACATCTTTCCTAACAGGTTCAGCAATAGCATTTAGCTCAGCCATCAGGGTTTCAATTTTTCCGGTTTTCTTGCATTTGCAAGTGCTGATGTTTACCAATTCCTTCAACTCTTCTCTTTTCTTAAGAATGGGGGTGAGATAATGTGACCATGCCGCTTTCTTTGCTGCCTTAATAGTTTCAATCGCATTCTTTTCGATTAGCTCAAGTTCTTTTTCTTTTGCAATAGCATTGGTAAGAATCCAGTTTTTAAAATGCACTAAACAATCATTATTCTTTTCCCATTCCAATAAGTCTGCCGACTTATATCTTTCGTGGGAACCGGATGTGGAGTGCCCCTGAGGTTGTGTGAGTTCATCTATATGAAACAAAACAGGAATATGTTCTTTCCTGCATTTTTCAATTCCTTCACGATAGGCATGTATCAAAGAAGGATAATCCCATCCTTTGACTTTGTAAATATAAAAACCTTCCCCTTTTACGTTTATTTCGAATCCCTTAAGTATTTCAGAGATGCTTTGTTTTGTGGTTTGGTATTTCTTGGCGACAGAGATTCCCCAACCATCGTCCCACACCGAAATGGCTAAGGGAACCTTCAATACCCCTGCTGCATTAATGGTTTCGAAAAAATGTCCTTCTGATGTGCTGGCATCGCCAATGGTTCCAAAAGCTACTTCGTTTCCACTAATTGAAAAATTAGTTTGAGAAGATAATTCCTTATTATTTCTATATAATTTTGATGCCAATGCCAGACCTAATAGCCTTGGCATTTGTCCGGCTGTTGGAGAAATATCGGCAGAAACATTCTTCACCTCCATAGCGTTTTTCCAATTGCCATTTTCATCCAGTATTCTTGTGGCAAAGTGGTTATTCATCATACGTCCACCATTTGAAGAATTGGAATGAATATCTGTATCGCCATAAAGCAATGCAAAAAAGCCTTCCCACGAAAGTAATCCTGCTGCATTCATAAAAGTTTGATCGCGGTAATATCCCGAACGCCAATCGCCATTTTGAAACACTTTCGACATCACCAATTGAGGGAGTTCTTTTCCATCACCAAATATTCCGAATTTTGCCTTCCCTGTGAGGACTTCTTTTCTTCCCAATATGCTTGCCTGACGGCTTTCCCATGCAATTTGGTAATCGTTCAATACTTCTTCCTTTGTAAGTTGAAGTGAATTTAAGATTTTTAATTTTTCAGTCATATCGTTGAAATTATAAGTAAAAGACGAAAATTCATTTGGTTATATAAATTTAACACACAAAATGTATCTTTCAACATAAGTACAAAAATACTAAAATCATACGATTTTGGCCATGAAATGTAGATAATAATTTAGTTGAGTTGAAATTAATGGCTTATAAAATTATTTTTTTGAAGTTAAACGCAAATTAGAATATCATATTTGAATTATCCCTATAAATTAAAAGTAAAAACATATCATTTAATCATTGTAATTTTAATGTTGAGTTAAATCAATCAATAGCAAAACAGAATTTTGGTTTTACAATTAAATAAAACTAAAAAAGACGGAGTAATTCCGTCTTTTTTATGGATAAATAGGTTTTATAAATCTATTTTTTGCGAAGATTTTAAGATAAAAAATAAAAGCAGCAAGGGATAAATCCCCTGCTGCAATCATATTATTTTAAGTTAACTTTATTACTTACAACGTTATTGTCAGTAACAATCTTAACGATGTAGCTTCCGGTGGATGCGTTGATACTGTAACCTTTCAGGCTGGTAATTTCAGGTTTGAAAGAAGTAACAATTTGTCCTAATGCATTATAAACTACCACTTCGTTAATGTTAACTAATGATGGATTATTTACATAAAGTGTATTGTCGTAAGAATAAGAATTAAGAGTAATAGCGCTGTTTGTAGAAGTTGGATTACCAAAATGTAACATGAAACGATTAACTACATCATTCGTATTTGCATCGAAAGAATAAGTTGCCTTTTCGTTGAGGTTAATCATTTTGTTTAATTTTAAATCTTCTAAATAAACGTTAGTCCCTGCATCGAAGCTTTCAATATCACGGGCTGTAATAGTATAGTTAGTATTTACACCAACTTTTAAACCAACAGGAACAGTAACAGTTGAATTTACTTCAGGTAGACAATTGATAGAAAGAACATCATTTGAAGTAATTGAGAATAGTTGTGGGGCATCTATGTTACCATATTCTTTTTCAGCGTCAAATTGATGATCAAGACCAGAAGTTGCATTTTGGTCGAAATAAACAACCATTTCGTCAGAAGAATTGTTTCCTGAAATGTTTAAACGAACTAAGTTAGGTACAACGTTCTTGAAATTGTTTGAATACTGTGCAGATTGTGCAATTTCAGGAATAGTAATGCTTGGAGCTGCACCTGTTGCTAACACTTGGAAACCTTGTGTCTCAGCAAGGAATCCTGAAGATAGCATGTTAGTTCCGATAACACCATTCCAAGTATCATAGTTACCAATAGTTGGGTTCCATGTAGTAATTGTATTCGATACATTGTTTTTAGTCCATGCATTGCTGCCATGTAAATCTAAACGACAAGGATATGGATTACCTACTAAATTAGTTCCATGACCTGCAGTATAAGACAAAGGTATAGTTTTATTTCCTTTATTAAATACACCACCAGACATTGTAAAAGTAGTTTTAGTAGGACTGCTTAGTTTATATCCTCTTCCAACACCTAAATAACTATTAACAACAATAGATGAATAAGAGTCAGTAGCTTCTGTCCAAGATGATAAAGTGGCTCCACCAGTTCCATTTGTAAATTGCCAAGAAGTAGCTAAACTTAATGGAGAAGAAACAAAATGATATTGAGGTGCAAGGGTAACATAACGTTGGAATTGTGATCCATTTGCTGTAGCAACATTAAGTGTTCCCATTTGCACTATAGCACCAGTTCCGGTGGCATCAGAATATACTAAGGCATAAAGATTAGTATTTATAGTTAATCCAACGGGAATAGTAATGGAAGAAGTAGGATAAACACCAATAGAATAACAATCTCCATTTACATCAACAGTACAAGTTCCTTGAATAAATACAGAGGATGTAGAAGTAGGAATAGTACCTTTTGACCATCTTGCAACATTACTCCAGTTCCCAACACCAGTAAAGATGTTAGTATTACGAGTATCGAATGCGACAACAGAACCATATGATGTCCCCATTGTATTAGTAGCATAAGATTTAACATAATAATAAGTGTTTGGAATCAAACCTGCAATAACTTTGGAGAAGTCTCCTGCCCCAACTGTGCCTGAATTAACTTTTGTGCCATTAAGTTCAGTAGGAGCTGGATTTGTTGAATAAATAAATCCACGTTGTACATTAAGGTCTCCACCATTGTTGGTAACACTCCCATTTAAAGTAACACCAGTATAAATGTTATTTGTAATTCCCCAAGTTGAAACAACGGGAAGTGAAGTAACAGTTGAAACATACATAGTTATGGTATTAGAAGTGCTTTGAGATGTACATCCTTCGTTAAATTGAATCTTAACATAAACTTGATCTCCATTTGCAGGAATGTATGAATATGTAAATGCGGTTGATACTAAAACAGTGTTTACATACCAAGCGGCCGAAGATACTGTATATCCTGATTGAATTGTGGGAGTATATGTAACAGTTGTTCCTATACCAACAGGGTTTGCACTTGCTGCTATTGTAACAGTAGGAGTCACAACAGGAATGGCTGTATAAGTAATAGTATTTGATTGAACACTATTTGCGGAAATACAGCTTGCACTAGAAGTCATTTTGCAATATACAGAAGAAGATACATATGCCCAAAGAGTTATTGTGTCTTGAGTTGAACCATACATTAGTGCACCATCTCTATACCAGTTAAATGTAGGGTGTGCACCACCATTTGTAGATGTAACTGTAAAATGAATCGCAGTACCAGTACAAACTGTAAGATTATCAGCAGCAATAGATACAGAAGGAGTTATAATAGGATTTACTGTGATATTTATAATATTTGAAGTAATAAAATTAGAAGATACACAAGCTGAGTTTGAGGACATTTTGCAAAAAACGCTAGTGTTAATCGTAGGTGTTATTTGTAGATTTGCTAAATGCCCAGACTGAAGATTACCATCGACATACCAATCGAAAATAGGGTTGACACCTCCATTTATTGCAGTAGCATGAAAATTAATTAACGTCCCTGCACAAATTGTATAATTATCGGATGTTATTGAAACGGCTGGTGGTGCAATTGAATTGACAGAGATGTCGATGGAATTTGACATAGCAAGATTAGGTGAAACACAACCCGCGTTTGAAGTCAATTTGCAATACACAGTGGAATTTGCATTTGGAGCAATTTGTAAAATTGCTAAATGTTGGGATTGAAGAATGCCATCAACATACCATTCATAATAAGGATTGCTTCCTCCATTATTTGGAGTCGCTGTTAAATGAACAGTAGCACCAATGCAAACAGATTGATTATCTGCAATTATAGTAATAGAAGGAATTAAAGGTGTAATTACATTTGCAGTAATTTCTGTTCGTGCCTCAGAAACACAAAGCTCAGAACTTATTGCTTCTGCATATAAAGTTGTACTTGTACTTATTGATGCTGGAGGAATGACAACATTTCCAAAGCTATCATACCATTTAATTGTTCCTGAACTTGCTGTTGCATTAAAAGTTACAGCTCCCGAACCACATACGGAAGGTGGGGTTACTGTGGCTGTTAAAACTGTTGGTAAGCTGTTAACAGTTGCAAGTACAGGTGTCCTATAAGTAGAAGTGCATCCATTTTCCGATACCTCAGCATAATAAGTCATATTAAAGGAAATTTCAGGAGTTATAAATGTAGCTCCACTTCCTAAAACTATACCACCAGTGGGAACATCATACCAGTTTATTATTCCCGAAGAAGCCACTGCACCTAAAACAACTGTTCCAGTCCCACATCGAGACCCAGGTGTGGTTGCAAGAATGCTCGGTATAGAGTTAACGGTATAATTTAAAATGTTTGAAGAAACAATATTTGTAGTGATACAACTCTCATTTGAAGTCATCGTGCAGAAAACATTGGAACTATTAGATACTCCAATTGGTATACTTGATAAATATCCTCCAAAAAGTGGAACACCATCACGATACCAGGTATAATACGGATTTGTCCCTCCGTTTACAGGATTGGCAGTATATTGAATTGCTGAACCAGTGCACACTGATAAATTATCAGCTACAATTGAAACTGAAGGGACCAAAGGAATTATAATGTTAGCAGTTACTCCTGTGCGTACAGAAGAAATACAATTTTCGGGACTAACTGCTTCAGCATATAGAGTTGTTGTTTCACTAATATTCAAATTAGGGGAAACTTCTACTCCCAAACTGTTATACCATTTAATTGATCCTGAACTAGCAGAAGCTGTAAAAGATACAAAACCAGAGCCGCAGTGAGAAGGTGGGTTCGCAAAAGTAGCAACAACAGTTGGGAATGTATTGATGGTTGCTTGAATGGCAGTTCTTGTTGAGGAAGTACACCCATTTGCTGTTACATCAACATAGTAAATTGTGTTAACTGAAATATCAGGAGTCGTGAACGTTGGTCCACTGGCTAATAGATTTCCACCTGTGGGTGAATCATACCAGTTAATTATACCTGAAGTTGCAACTGCACTCAAAACAACTGCACCAGTACCACAACGAGAACCAGGAGCGGTTCCAATAATGCTTGGGGTTGAATTAACCGTAAAATTTAAAGTGTTTGATGGAACATTATTAGTTGTAATACAATTGGCATTTGAAGTCATTTGACAATATACATTGGAACTAAAATATGCTCCAATTGGAATAGTTGACAAACTACTTCCTCCATGAAGTAGTACACCTCCACGATACCAGTTAAAAGTTGGATTTGAACCTCCATTTACGGGAGTAGCCGTATAAACAATGCCAGAACCATAACAAACAGAAAGGTTATTTGCCGTGATAGAAACGGAGGGAGTTACCATAGGAATAACATTTGATGTAATTGTGTTTGATTGAACTGGATTAGTTGAAACACATTCTTCATGAGAGTCCATTATGCAATATACACTGGATGTTGAATAAGCTCCAATACTTATTGAAGGAGATGTACCACCAGACAAGAGAATTCCATCACGATACCAGCGATAAAATGGATTAGCACCTTCGTATATAGGGGTAGCCATATATTGAATTTGCGTTCCGCTACAAACAGTATTATTGTCAGCAACAATTGTTACAGATGGAGTTACAATGGGATTAACAGTTATGTCTAAAGTGTTTGATTGAACTTGATTAACTGAAGGACAATTTACACTAGGAATCATTATGCAGTAAACATTGGTCGAGACTGTTCCTGTAGCGTATATAAAATCGGAATGTCCTGATTGTTGAACACCTCCGATATACCAGTCATAGTAAGCATTGTAACCACCGTTTATGGAAGTAGCAGTATATTTATTTAACGCACCAGAACAAACATTAGGGTAATCTGCAATTATTGAAACAGAAGGGGTTACAGTTGGTAAAACAGATAAAGTAACTGCTCCACGGGTTATACTCTTACAACCTGTATTTGGATTTATAGTTTGATTAAAAAATGTGCCACCAACTGTAACATTAAAATCTGCACCAGTTGCTAATATGGAATCGCTAATAGCAGAATCATACCATTTAAATTGCATTCCGGAAAGACCATAGCCATAGCTATGTAATGTGGCTGGCAATTGATCATTGCACCACCCAGTAGTATAACTTTGAGGTGGATCAGGGTTTGTATTAGCTGTCAGATATATTGGGGTGCGATTTAGGCTAACACAAGCCGTTGCAGGATTACGTGCTTCAACGTAATACGTACCTCCATAATGAGCGGAATAGTTGGTGTCTGTATATAATACATTTCCTCCAGTTGGATAATAATACCAATTTATTTGCATTCCGCCTTGGTTGCTTACTGCAGTTAAAGTTACAGGCAATTGATTAGCGCAAACAACAACATTACCCGAGCTTATGGGAGCATTTGGTAATGTGTTAATTGTAACTGTTTTTGTATTTGAAGTAACAGGATTTCCTGAAATACAACTGATACTTGAAATCAATTTACAATAGACATTATGTGTCCCTGGAGCACCTAAATATGACAAACTATCTCTATGATCTGGTTGAAGAATATTGTCAACAAACCAATTATATATTGGAGAAGCACCTCCAAAAGTCGGAGTGGCCTTAAACTTTATGAAATATCCATTACAAGCAGATAGCTGATTTGCACTGATGGCAACTGAAGGGGTTATTAGAGAATATATAATAGTTGTGACATCTAATCTTGTTGCACTTTCGCACCCATCTGATGATGTATGGCTTGCATAATAGTGTGTGTTGTTTGCTAAAATTGTTGATGAGGGTAATTGAGTCCCGCCAACCGGAGCATTATACCATTTAATTATACCGCCGGATGTTGTAACTAAATCTGCAATGGTTCCAGAACAGAAAGCTTGAGTAGCATTGCCTGAAGGGACAATACTTGGAGTATAGGCTATGACTGTTATGCAAGTGTCACTTTGGCAACCATACTCATCTGTAATTGTAACACAATAATTTCCTGAAGTGTTGACTGTAATTGATCGCACTGTATCAGTTGGTGTTGTCGACCAGTTATAAGCGCTATAAACTCCGGCATCCAGTGTTACTGAAGCTCCGCTGCAGAAAGTGGTGAGGCCGCCGATAGGAGTAATGACGGGGGCAGGTTCTGGAGCAAGAACTTCGATGCAGGAGGTACATCCAGTACTATCAGTAACGCAATAGGTGCCTGCACCTAAAATACCAATTGCAGTTATTAGAGTGGCACTACTATTTCCAATTACATCATATCCATTATGTTTCCATGAATAGGGACCCACGCCACCTTCGACAGTTAATTCAACGGTTGAGTTAGCACAAATCTTTTTAAATCCATTAGGAACAGATATTGAACAAGATGGACCAGGTTCTCCACCTCCATCACCGGGGGTGCCCGGATCACCATTATTTCCGTTTAAACCAGGATTGCCCGGAACGGGAACTGGTCGATCGGGATCAGGACAGCAAATGCTGTGATATTTTGGAGGGTTGTTTGCAACCGTACTATAGATATCGCATTGGGAAAAATTTGAAGTTACAGTTGGACTGTTTCCCAATGCATTGATGATATTAAATGGATCATCGGTTCCATTATAAGGAATCGATTCAAGCATTTCACAATAATAATTGCAATCTGAATTATCAACATGACACACTATTGACAAGCTTCCAATAGGGGCACCTTTTGTACTAACTAAACATTGACTCGTTGCACCTGTAGTTTTATTATAATGCCATGTTTCATTTCCTGGTGTTGAATATGGTTCGGCTCCTATAGCGTCTGCACCTGATATCAAACCCCATACTATATCACAGCTGCAATATATATTGCATGATGCAGGAGGAGTTGGAGGCGGCGGGGTATAAGGACAATTTACTAAACTTATATCCGCGTTTATGCCTGCTGCTCCTGCTGCTCCGCCTGTTCCACCTGCACCGCCATTTCCACCGCCTACATCAATATGGCCATTGAGGAGTGATGATGTCCAATTGGATGCAATAACCCAAATAAATCCACCGGCACCACCATTTCCGCCATTTCCGCCATTTCCGCCGTTTGCACCATTTCCACCACCTGCTCCCCAGCCTGTAGTGGCAATTCCACCTTGTCCACCAGCGGTTGCAATGCCATTAGGTGCTGCAGGGGCATCGGCTCCCTTCGCAATTAATGAAGTTCCAGAAAGTGAATTAACCATTTTTGCACTTAGAATGATTACACCTGCTCCTTCACCGCCAATTGCGCCATCTCCACCTTTACCACCGGGTCCACCGGCAGCACCTGGTCCGCCACCAAGACAAATAAAATCACCACCGGCACCACCGGCACCAGTGCCACCGGCACCACCATTTCCACCTGCACCACCACCTCCAAGACATAAACGTTTTGCTGCTTTATCTCCTGTGTTATGAGCAGGGTCGCCACTTCCACATCCTGGTTGAAGTACGCTGATTGAACCAATGCTTCCTAATCCTCCTTTATCTGCACCCCATCCGGCACTTCCAATTCCTGCTCCTCCACTTGGAGTATCATGCCCATTCTCTCCCTGCAATTGGCCTCCTAAGCCACCATTTCCTCCTAAGCCACCGTTCCCGGCTGTGCCTGGTAGAAATCCCTTGCCACTTACATCCAATTTTCCACTCCCATTTATTGTAAAAGTGTTATTAGCAAGTAATGGCAGTATCCCGCCGTGACCTAAAGTTGAGTTCCAAGGGTGACATGTAACAATTGCTCCATTATCAATAATAACATCTTTATATTGATTGAGTTTGATTACTTGTCCATTTGGATAATTGTGGATTAAACTTCCAACAAAAAAGATTTGTGTTTGAATAACTCCCGATAATGTGAAGTTTTTTATTGTTTGGAATTCCCAGTTTTGCGAACCGGAACAATCCATATTTATTACTAACACTAAATCTCCCTTTAGGAATGTTCCGACTGGGTTAGTGATATTAATAAAATTGGCACCACCGCTGCCCACTGCATGAGCGCGTATGTTGTCAACATAGTTGGTGCCCGAAAACGTTTTATTCCCTGCAGAGCCATTTCCATAAGAAACCTGCTGGGCATTAACGTTTGACAATTGACCACAGAACAATGCTATGATCAAAACTAATAAGTAAATTTTTTTTAACATCATTTGAAAATTTTTGATTATAATTTGTTTTAATTTGATTCAGAAAACCAATTTGATTGGTAATCTGGCATTATTGAATAATTGTAATTTTATTTTTTCCCAAGTACCTCCTTTCTCATAAAGGTGATTTTAATATATGTTCAAAGGCTTCTCTTTTATTTGATAAATATTTGATGTTTATTGCAATACTTTACATCCAAGCTTTATTTCTTCGCAACCAAAGTAATATGAATTGGCAGTAACTTTCTTTCAATGCCATCGGGGCCTTTACATTTAATATTCTCTATCCACAATTTAGTGTTTTTTTCATCCTCGATTTTTTTAATTGAATCAATTGTTTTTTGGGTAAATTTGCTTCCTAAATTGATTCTTTCCTGAACGTCCCCGCCATGAGAAACCACAAGTGAAAATGAAGTCACTTCAAAATTTACATCAAAAGGAAATTCGAGCTTTGCATTGATCTCTGCATTTTGCAATAATTCTTCTTTTGTAACTCCTATCATAGGTCGTCAATTATTGCCACGGCAGGGGAGGGGATCAGGTATGTTTTTGACCTTAAATGTCTCACTTCCTATTTTTTTATATTCGCCCGGCTTGGTTTCTGAGCTTATTTCAACCACCGATTCGGAACCTTCATTAACTCTAACGATATATTTGCCATTGCTTCCTGTGATGTTTCCGTTTTTCACAATTACGTGTAGTCGGTCGTTGTCAACTCCGGGTGCGGCCACCGTAATTGGATTGTCGATGCCTGAGTAAAATACTTTCATTTTATCGAGTGAAATCACTGCAGGCGCACTTGTTTGAGCAAATGTTTGAGCATAAAACATTATTAAAAGTATAATAATGTTCATTTTTGTTAGGTTTTTCATAGTTAATTTTGTTAGTTTTTTGTCCTTACTCTCAGGCTTTTCAGGTTTCGCCCCCAACTGATTTCTATGTTAGGATTAATTTTTTTGAGTGTTTTTAATCTCCACTATTATTGTTTTAATAAGATTTGACAACTTTTTAAAAGTTATCAAATCTTATTTTAATAGCGATTGCTGTTTTCCTTCAGTCTTCAGCCTAAATTCCTTCAGCCTATTGAATAATTATTCCACCAAATGGGTCAGAAGCTGGCCCTTTGCCTGTGCTGTTGCTGGCGGTTACTTTTATCCAAAGAACTTTATTTCGCATATCTTCGGGCACAACAAAACGTATGCTTGAAGAGGTGAAAGAATCTTTCGGATCTTCCACTCTAATATATTTCGAAAGGTCTAAAGGGTCATCATTTGAAATTCTCACTGTATAAAATTTGGCTCTTAGGGTAGGTTTCCAATGAGCATCGCATTGTCCGGCAAAATCGCTTTGAGTGCCAGAACCACCCTCAACCTTTTCGGGAACGTCCATGTCGTGAGCAATATCACTGCTTAGGTCATAATAAAATTCTTTCCAGGCAGTTGGGTTGTCAGGAAGTATTTTTTTTATTTCCGCAATGGTTGATTTATATAATTTACAACCTGCCTCATTTGCATCATGCAACTCAGTGGTAGCAGATTCCGCCGCGGCATCGGCGTTTGCTTTATTCGTAATTTTAGTATTCAAAGTCGTACCCGATGTAACTAAAGAAGTTCCAAGAGCAGATATGGCAGGATTCAAACTTTCTTCCATTTTTCCTCCAACTAACAGTATCTTGTTTTTATTAACTTCCGGGTTGCTGTGGTCGCTTAATACTAAAATGTCTTGTTTTCTTGGTTTCGACATATCAATTATGTTTTTTTATTTTTTTGATTAAGTATTATTTTAATTTAGAATTCTGTTATATCGAATAATATGATAGGAAAATCATATTATTCAAATTCTCAGGTTTGGCTTTACTGAAATGCCAAAATAGTGCAAAATATCTTATTTTACACTTAATCAATAAAATAGAATGATTTGAAATGGGAAAAAGGTGGAATTTTAACTTTTTCAAGTCATTTGTAAAGGTCTTCGAGTCATTTGTAAAGGTCTTCAAGCCATTTGTTGATGTCTTCAAGTCATTTGTAAAGGTCTTCAAGCCATTTGTTGATGTCTTCAAGTCATTTGTAAA
>JBAWXL010000075.1:0-16981 GCA_037144095.1 Bacteroidota bacterium | reverse complement strand
TCAAAGAATTTTTGCTTACAACCAAAAGCCGGAAATCAAGCGAAGCAATCTTAGCCCAAAATACAGCGGTAACTTATTACAGCATTTTCAAGGCAGCACTCAAAAAAGCATTTGTAGATGGCTATTTGACAACAGACTTGAGCGCAAAAACCAAAGGCATTAAATTATTAGAAACCCGTCGGGAGTTTCTTACTATTGAAGAGCTAAACAAACTTGCAGAAACACCCTGCAACAACCCTACGTTGAAAAAAGCAGCTTTATTTTCAGCTCTTACAGGGTTGCGGTTATCCGATGTTCAAAAACTGACATGGAAAGAACTCGTTTTCGATGGTTCATTGTATAAAATCAATTTCACGCAGAAGAAAACGAAAGGAGTTGAATATATGCCTATTTCAGAGCAAGCATTTGGAATATGTGGAAAAAGAGGAGAACCCAATGCACTTGTTTTTGAAAAGTTGCCCGATTCCGCTTGGATATCGTCACCGCTCAAACACTGGGTAAAATCAGCAGGGATAAACAAGAAAATCACATTCCATTGTTTCCGCCACACCTTTGCCACTTTGCAATTAACCAATGGCACCGATATTTATACTGTAAGTAAAATGCTTGGTCATAAAGATTTGAAAGTAACACAAATCTATGCAAAGATTGTCGATGAAACAAAACAGAAAGCAGCACAAGCCATTAAATTAAACGTCAAATTATAAATACAAAATACTATGAGAGCAAATGAATATATTGAAATAAACAAAGGTTCAATTAAGTTTTTGAGTGAAATAAAAAAGGTTATTGCAGACCTATTACCATTGAGAAAAGACAAAATTGCCACTGATGCATATTATGAAAAATTTCTTATGAATGATTGGCGTTATGAGCGACACAAAAACGACATACAATACTATCAACTAAATGGCGATGTAACAGACAAGCCGACATATCAAGAGATTGATGGTGCAATCAACCACCATAATGCAAAGGATTTTCGAAATCAACTTTTTGAAGTTGTTCAATCCGATCAAAGTTTCGGATATTTATTTTTTCAATTAGGAGTAGAAAAGAACCGTACAAGTTCATTCCACAAAAATCACCCGGTGCAATGTGTTCCAGATACAATAAAGATAATGAAAGCGATTTCAAAATATCGCGATGACTACCCTAAAGATAATTTAGACGACTTTTTAAATGATAGTTTCAATTATGATCAGTATAATATATTGACTGAAAACAGCGTATTTCAACCAAATGAAACGAGCAAAATACTCGGGTTTTTCAATAATGCATTTTGTATTTATGACAATATAAGATGTTTGAAAAACAAACCAACCCAAGCAAATTCGTTCTGCGAACAATATGGTTTTGAAGATGACTTACAGAAATTCTGGATATTGTCATTTGTCATTCAAACTATAAACTGTTTTGAATCAGAAGATGAACAATTAGTGCGCTGTAAAAAAGAAATTGAAAAGATAGCAAAGGCATTAGAGAAAACTTTATACCCCAAAGGAACTCCTTCTTTTTGTAATTCCGACACAAGTACAACGCTCAGCACAATTCAAAATAGTAAAATTCACCTATCAACAAGCAAGGGGACAAAAATTGATTATATCCGTGTTATCAACTGCCTTTTTGAACTTGGTTTCTTTAAAGATGAAAATCAAAATGCAGTAACAAAAAAAGATGTGTTCGAAGTGTTTGGCAAAATGATTAACAAAAATCTCAACGATTACGATAAGGATTTAAGTCGCTCTCTTTCAGATAGCACAGCATTAGAAAAACATTTAGAGATATTCCGTATCATGTCTGATAAAATGACAGAGATATTCAACAGCAAATAGAAAAAACAATCATAGGGTAAACATAGGGTAAACGAACCTACCCTCTTTATAGCTATTCTTTTGTACCACGATTTCAATTGAAGTCGTGGTTTTCTATTTATTGGCACATTAGAAAGCCTAACCGCCGAAAACAAATATAATATGTTTTCAGACGAAATTTCATTCAACGATATGCCTAAAGCAATGGCATATCTTATTGACAAAGTTGAGAATTTAGAAACTTTGGTCAGTAAGAAACAATCGGAAACACAAGAATCCGATCGGTGGTTTAATCTGCAAGAATTGCAAGAATACCACCCCGACCACCCAGCAGCACCAACAGTATATGCATGGGTAGGACAAAGACTTATTCCAAATCACAAACACGGGAAAAAGCTCATGTTCCTCAAATCAGAGATTGACGAATGGCTAAAGTCCGGCAAGCGGAAAACCGCAGCTGAACTAAGAGCAGAAGCAGCAGAATTTGTAACTAAAAAAGGGAGGATTGTACGATGAACGACAACAAGCAACCCCGCCGATTAAGCGAAATTCTGGAAGAACTTCGTTGCTGCCCCGAAAGCATTCTTTATCAACTTGAACAGAAAAGACAACATTCATGTATTTGTCCGAGCAATTGCAAAATCTTAGAAGCCCTGAATTCAATTGAATCCAAGCTAACCAACACCCAAACTTCATGCAAAGATTTGAGCAAAGAATGGGTTGACAATCAAGATGTAATGCTATTGCTGCACATTAGCCCCCGAACCTTGCAAACCTTGCGTACAAATGGCACATTGCCATTTTCACGCATTGGGAACAAACTTTATTACCGAACTGAAGACATTCAGCGAATCTTGAAGGATAACTACACCATGTTTAAAATCCGTAGTTATGGCAGCGATAAGTAGAAAGCAGATTTTGAGTGAAACTCATTACGGGTTAGATATTTATGCTCATATCTTGCGGGAATACTATCAGGGTGAAACGGTCCTCTCCATTTCGGGGAGGGCTTGCGCCCCTGCCCGAAATCCGTTCAACGCTGACAAGCCAACTTTGTTGGTTGTCATTGTTGATAATGAAGCCCTTCATACTGACAGCGATAATGCTATTGCTGATGGTAATGCGTTCGACTTCGCCGAACTGCATTACAAACTCCAGGATAACGAACTAATGCAAACACTTAACCGTGATTTGCACTTGCACATTGGAGAAAAAAAGAATTTCTATTCGCGAAGTAATGTTGCTAAAGATAGTCCCCAAAGTCCTATTTGTCATGAGGTTCAAGAAAAAAAAGAAGTGTCTTTTTCTTTCTTCAAATCACCTATCAAAAACACAGCACCGCATAAATCTGCAACCTTGTTGCAAATTTATAATGCAATTACAGGTGATTTCTACAAAGAGCGAACAGATAAGCTAAGGTCAATTACTGATCCAAAGCAAGCACGGCAATTCAAAGCAAACAATTTTGACTACTGTACTTTTTCAGGGGTTTTCACTTCTCGAAACGATAAGAACCTCGTGCAACATTCAGGTTTAATGGCGGTCGATTTCGACCACCTACCAAACCTCGAAATAGTCCGTCAAGCCTTGCTTGCCGATGACTATTTCGATACTCGATTACTTTTTGTAAGTCCTTCGGGCGATGGGTTGAAATGGATTATTCCAATTGAAACTACTGAAACTCCACATGCCGAATACTTCGCCGCTGTGGCAAATTATATTTTTCAAACTTATGGTATCGAAGTAGATAAATCGGGGCGAGATGTTTCCCGAGCCTGTTTTCTTCCCCATGACCCGAATGCTTTTATTCACCCAAATAATTTTTAAAGAATGAGCAAGAAAACATTTAAACCAAAAGATTGGGTTGCCTCAAACAAACAACTGCCAGATAATTCAGCTCAAAATGCAGATAGCGATATTGAAATAATAACTAAACGCATTGAAAGTTCTGCACTCGACATTGCACCAAGTTACGCCGATTGGCGTGATCTTGGTTTCGCACTCGCTGAGGCTCTTGGCGAGTCAGGAAGAACCTACTACCACCGATTAAGCCGTTTTTATAGTAATTACGAATCAAACGAAACCGACAAACAATATAATGCTTGCATAAAAGCCCGAGGACATGGCGTAACGATTAAAACACTCTATCACCTTGCTAAATCAGCAGGTATAAGCGTTGCAATACCTACTACTCCTATTACTACGCAAACAGTAATTTCCCCACTTTCCCCAAATCCCCAAAGTGGGGAAAGTGAGGAAATGGGGAAGATGTTGCCGACATTTCCTGCGGAAATTTTCGACAACTTACCCGACTTACTCCAATCGATAGTAAAAAAATCAAATTCGTCAGACGATGCTGATTTATTGCTTCTTGGGTCATTAGTTGTTTTTAGCGCAGCCCTTCCAAATGTTTATGGAATTTATGGTGGACGTGAAGTTTTCCCAAACCTTTTTCTTTTTATTTCAGCTCAAGCCTCAGCAGGTAAAGGGCGACTATCACTTTGTCGTCGTTTAGTTGAGCCCATTCACCAAATGTTACGCCAGCAAGCAAAAAATGAATATGACCAATACCAAATGAAGCTAAGCGAGTACGCAGCTTCAAAAGGCGATAAATTAAACATGGAAAAACCAAATGAACCTCCTATTCGAATGCTCATTATCCCTGCCAACAATAGTGCAACAGGATTATTTCAATTACTTAAAGAAAATGATGAAAAAGGACTTATGTTTGAAACAGAAGGCGATACTCTTGCACAAACATTTAAGTCCGAACATGGCAATTATTCAGATGGGTTTCGTAAAGCATTTCACCACGAAACCATATCATACAATCGAAGAAAAGACCGTGAATTTGTTGAACTCGCCAAACCACGCCTTTCAGCCTTGTTGTCAGGAACACCAAAACAGATAACTTCACTTATTCCAAACGCTGAAAACGGCCTATTCAGTCGTTTTATGTTCTATTATATGAACATACGTCCGGAATGGAAAGATGTTTTCGCCGGAGATAACAGCCAAACCCTCGACCAAGTATTTGACCAATTTGGAAATCAGTTTTTTAGTCTATACAAATTTTTAGAAAGTCAAACACAACCTTTTCGGTTTTGCTTCACCGTAAATCAACAAAAGCAGTTCAATGATTATTTTGAACAAACACAAATTCAATACCTTGAACTCTGTGGAAGTGATTACATTGGTACAGTTCGCAGATTAGGTTTAATCACATTCCGAATTGCAATGATAATTACAGCACTGAGAATCATGGACGGTGGAGAACTACGCTCCCCACTCGTCTGCAGTGATATAGATTTTGATATTTCACTTGTAATTGTCAAAACTTTAGTTCGACATGCTGCACACGTTTTTCAACAGCTTCCTACTGAGCAACAAGCAGCAACAACAATAAACACAAAGTTACAATTATTGGAAGCACTACCTCAGCAATTCGACCGCCAAATCTACCTTACGGTAGCTCAGCGGTTAAACATTCCAGCCAAAACAGCAGAGAAACAAATCGCTCGTTTCGTCCGTTCTGGCTTACTCACACACCCTGCTCAGAATCAATATAATAAACTATAATCTAAAAGGGGTTTGCTTTCAGCTAAACCCTTTTTTTTATACTATAAAATAGCTGAGCGATAGATACAAATAAACAATAAATAAACCAAATTTACTTATTAAAAAACCACTAAAAATTCAGAATATTTTGTATCTTTGCATAACATTAAACCACTAAAAACCACTATAAAAACATAGATGTTTTTTTAATGTGTTAAAACCGAATATCCCCTGTTTAAAACAATTAAATCTCATTATTATGTCAATCTACAGTAGCCACACAGAAAGAGATGCTTTTAACGAAGCACTTTACAGTTCTGTTGAAGAATACCTTCAAGAGAAAGATGCACATTTAACTAACACGGTACTTGCAGTAAATAGCAAAACAGTAGAAATTAAACTTGGCACTAAAAATGATTTCACTTCTGGTTGGGAAACTTACCCTATTGAAACCCTAATCCGCAATAATGAAGATAATTCAGGTCAAGAAGTAGACATTGATGCTACTTTCGAAATAGCTTCCTCTTTTTTCTTTGTACGTTAATACAACTCATTATGGTACTCGATTTAAATGGAAATACAGTCACAACAATTCATAAAATCTGTATCTCTAATTACATAAAAAATAAATTCATTACAACAATGCCCAGTCTGCAATGGACTGACAATTTTAATTTAGCTTGTTGTTTCGATAGCGAGAAAGATGCTTTTGAGTTTTGTGAAAACGAAAAAGTTCAAGAAGTTATTGGAGACGAATTAGAATTATATATTTGGACTGACACTAAGCAATCTATTTATTAAAATGAACACTTCCTATTATGCCAGAAGCTATTAAACCCCTCAAATTTATTGATTTATTTGCCGGTCTTGGCGGGTTTCATTTAGCACTCAAAAAACTTGGGCATGAATGCGTTTTTGCAAGTGAACTTAACAAAGAACTTTGTGAGCTTTATAAACTGAACCACAAAACACCTATTTCAGGCGATATATATTCAGTTGACATAGCAAAAGATATAAAACCTCACGATATTTTGTGTGGTGGTTTTCCGTGTCAACCATTTTCAAAAGCTGGCTCACAGAATGGCTTAGAAGATGATCGCGGTAATCTTTTTTTAAAGATTATGGAAATCTTACAATTCCACAAGCCCGAATATGTATTCCTTGAAAACGTTGCAAACCTTAAAACTCATGACTTCGGCAAGACATGGGAAATTATTAAAACAGCCCTAGAAACACTTTATGAAGTCAAAGAAGTAATTCTTTCTCCTCACCACTTTGGCATACCACAACATAGAAATCGTATGTATATTGTAGGCAGACTAAAAGAAAAGGGCGGGCTAAAAGACTTTAAATTCCCCAAGAAGGAAAAAAAAGGATGCAATATAAAAGATATAATCATTCCTAATGATGATGATTATATGGAATTAAAAGAAGTAACTAAAAATCATTTAGCAGTTTGGCAAAAGTTCCTTGACAATTTGAAGGCAGACGAGTTACCCACATTTCCAATTTGGGCGATGGAATTTGGAGCAAACTATGAATATGAAGGCAAAGCACCTTGTTATCAAAGCAGAAGTCAACTTGAGGGTCGTAAAGGCAAATTCGGAGAATTAATAAAGGGGTTCTCGTTAGATGATTACTTACTGTGTTTACCTATTTATGCTCAAAGTGACAAGACTGATGATAACCAAGAATTCCCTGATTGGAAGAAACAGTTTATACGTCAAAATAGAGATTTCTATCAAAAACACAAAACTTGGATTGACGAATGGATTCACTTAATAAAAGATTTTGAAAATAGTCACCAGAAGTTTGAATGGAATTGTGGATTCCAAGAAAATCCAATTATAGAAAACAAAATAGTGCAATTTCGTCCGTCAGGCATACGTGTTAAAGTGCCCACATATTCACCAGCATTAGTTTTGACTACTACTCAAATTCCTATTTTCCCTTGGATTGAACTCCCAAACGGAACTAAAGGAAGGTATATGACAAAGAAAGAAGCTGCAAAACTACAATGCATGGAAGAACTGGAAGAACTACCTTCAACCATTGCAAAAGCATTTAGGGCATTAGGGAATGCAGTCAATGTTGAAGTTGTAATAAAAATTGCCGAAAATCTATTGATAGAACATGAGTGAAATAAACAAAGTGTCCATAGAATTAAAACCTGGTGTTTATAATCAATTTAGATCATTAAACAATAAGGTTTGGTTTGCTCTGAGCGAGTATGTTGATAATGCTGTGCAAAGTTATCTTTTCAACAAAGAATTACTATGTGCAGTTGAGCCAGATTATCAATTCACGGTCTCAATTAATATGAATTGGGAAAATAAAGAATTGATAATTTCAGATAATGCAGCCGGCATTGATTCAAAGAATTTCCAAAGAGCATTTGAACCCGCAAATATCCCTGATAATAATACAGGGCTAAATGAATTTGGAATGGGTCTTAAAACTGCCTCTATTTGGTTAGCCAACAAATGGGAGGTTTATTCAAAAGCAATTCACGAAGATGTGGAACGCTCAATCATGTTTGATTTAAAAAAAGTAATTCAAGAAGAAAGGGAAGAATTACAAGTAATCAACACCCATAAAGACCCTAAAGAGCACTATACAATAGTCGTTTTAAAAGACTTATCCGACAATGCTCCAAAGGTTCTGCAGATGAAAAAAATCAAACTTCATTTAGCAAGCATATATAGAAAATTCATTCGAGAAGGAGAATTAAGACTTATTATAAATGAAGAAGAATTGACATATAAAGATCCTGTAATTCTGTCTGCTCCATATTATAAAACTCCAAACGGTAACAATATTCTTTGGAAAAAAGAAATAGTATTTCAAACGCCAAGTTATAGGGCTGTGGGCTTTATAGGACTACTTGAAACAATGAGTTCAAATGAAGTAAATGGTTTCTC
This sequence comes from Bacteroidota bacterium, assembly GCA_037144095.1. Classification (GTDB taxonomy): domain Bacteria; phylum Bacteroidota; class Bacteroidia; order Bacteroidales; family CAIXTV01; genus CAIXTV01. Next base: position 8,688 of record JBAWXL010000075.1, on the reverse strand, counting down.
CTTGTTCCGAAGAGGCAGAGTCATTCTTGGTAGTCATGACGAAAAATATCGCCCCAAATCACTTTGTGGCACAAGTGGTACCGGCAGGTATAAGCGTATTTTCGGTGAACTTGAGTTGGAAGGTTTTGAAGTGAGTTTCAATAAAAGTAGTTTTCAAGACGATGGAAATTTAGAGGAATTTATCGAATTACTAAAAGATGAAATTTCAAATCCAATTTTTGACCTTTATGGCCAAGCAGAGTACTATCGTCCGCCAAAGAAAGACAATAATGCAGCACTTGCAAAACAAATTGTTAGCACCTTAAAAAAAGAAACTCAACCGCACGAGTTAACTCAAAGGCTACAAGAATCAGTCAAAACGGTTGTAAGTGATGTTGTAATTCCAGAAAGCATTCTAATTGTTGAAACTTCCGAAACTCTTGGCACTCATGAAGTGCCTTTTGAGTTTGATGACCAACAATACACTTTGAAAGTAGAATTAGTAAATGAACCTTTTACTTCAGAACTTTATGCACTAACAATACAGGATGGTGAATATATCAAAAACAAGGAAGCTGTGTGCAAAGTAAATCTCGCACACACCTTTTTTGTTCGTTTCGACAATTTCAAGAAAGATGGTGATTATCAACCAATCATAGCAATAATCAAAGCATTGGTTTTAGCTGAAATAGTAGCCCCAAGTCAGGGTGTTAGATATGCAGGAACAGTTAGAGAACTTTTTAATAAATACCTTCAATAATAGCATAATATGGGAGAACTTATAAAAATAATTCAACCAAATACATGTTCGTTTCCTATTTCAATGGGCGAAAGAACACAAGAGTTGATTAGTCGTTTTAAGAAGTTAGATGATGAAGAAAAAGAAACACTTCTTTCTGAAACAACGGATATTTTATCCCATTGTATCAATCCCGTTGAAACAATTGGATCAGTAACCAACCTAACAGTTGGTTATGTTCAAAGCGGTAAAACAATGTCATTTACCACACTTTCTGCATTAGCAATTGATAATGGTTTTAGAATTATTATTTACCTTGCGGGTGTAAAAAACAACCTGCTTACCCAAACAACAGAAAGATTAAAAAAAGATCTTCTTAATAACGGCGCCAATTCCAAACATTTCAAAATGTATGATAATCCAACCGTAGAAAATAATTCCCAGAACATAAGAAGCAATTTACAATTAAGCTATAAACCAGCAATTTTAATAACTGTTCTAAAACACAGTCTTCACATTGACCATTTGTCTGCTATCTTCAGTGACCACCAAATAAAACAAGCATTGGGTAATAATGGTGTTCTAATAATTGATGATGAAGCAGACCAAGCAAGTTTAAACACCTATGCTCGCAAAAACAGTAAAAAATCAAATGATTGGGACGATGAAGAATTTAGCGCAATCTATGCAAGTATAGTTCGCTTAAAAGGTAAATTACCAAATCATTCCTATATTCAATACACAGCAACACCGCAAGGTCCATTATTGATAAATCTCATGGACTTGCTATCTCCAAAACACCACACAGTTTTAACCCCGGGCAAAAAATACACTGGAGGTAAAACATTTTTCAAAGATAGACCTCAGATAATCATGGAAATTCCTCCTGACCAAGTTTATCATGAAAAACGAAATAAACTAACTGAATGCCCACAAAGCCTTATTGATGCATTGCAAATCTATCTGTTGGGAGTAGCAATTGTCGTTCATATTGAAGAAAGAGAAAACTTTTTATCAATGATGATACATGCCGACAGCAAAAACGATGCAAGTAGGAAATTCTTTCGTTGGGTAAAAGGGCTTATTGATTTAATGAGTGCAACATTGGATAAGCCTATGGGTGACCCTTCAAGAACAGAACTCACAAAAGAATTTTATAATAACTATCAAGAAATAATGCTTTTTGTTGAAACAAAACATTCATTCGAAAGCATTATGGAAAAAATGTTAGATACAATTCGTGACACTAATCTTGAATTAGTAATTCAAGGGTCAAAACAAATAAACTGGGACAATGCGACTTCTCACGTTTTGGTTGGTGCAGAGATGTTGAATCGAGGATTTACTGTTGAGAATCTTTCTGTCACTTACATGCCTCGTTATAGCGTTGGAAAATCTACTGCAGATACAATTCAGCAGCGTTGTCGATTTTTTGGTTACAAACTAAACTACATTGATGTTTGCCGAGTATATCTTCCTTTAGATAGTGCCGTAGAATACAGTGATTATGTTGATCACGAAGAAATAATGCGTAAATGGCTTGTTGATTTTCCGACACTTGAAGAAGTCGAACACCAACTCATTCTTGATGAAAGAATGAATGCTACTCGGAAAAACATTCTCTCTGACGATGTAGTCCAAAGCAAATTAAGTGGCTGGAGACAAATGAATGCATTGCAAAATATAGAGGAGAACAAAGTATTAGTCGAAGAATTTTTACATGATAAAGATTTTAAATATTATAACGTACATTACCACACAAAAGACCGTAATCACAAATATATAAAAGTTGAGATAAATCAAGCTATTGAATTTTTGAAAGACTTCAAAGTGCCAAATGTTCCAGATGCTTTGCGTAAATCTGCAACAATGCAGTATCTCAAATATTTAGCAACAAACAACAATCTTTCATTTATCTACTTTATACAAATGGCCTATGATAGCGAATTCCGTGAACGTTCGTTGAATTTAGACAAAATGAAAATAAGCAATATATTTTCAGGAGCAGACCCTTCGGGTAGTGATATTTATCCTGGTGATAAGAGTATTAAATTTGATGACTCAATTTGTATTCAAATTCATAAAATCAGACTGAAGCATGATCATTCTTCAGAATGGAATAAAAAGTTGTGTTACACATTAGGGTTCTACTATCCAGAAGATTTTGCAATATCTTATGTTGGTTCTGAAAATAATTAAAGTATGGAAGAATTCTCAACATATAAGATTTTCACACAACTCAAACAAAGAAGTTCTATAAAGGATTGCCTTAGTGTTGCACCTCTACCTTTCTCAAAAAAACATAAGATTGGTATATCTGGTGAGGGCTTTCCAATGTTTTTTATTGAATGTGATGGTTTAGGTTATTCTTTGGACACAAACCTCGAATATATTTCTGTCCAGTTCAATCGCCAATGTCAACTTTTTCAAGAAGATGAACAAAAGAATGAACAAACTATTCATAACACATATACAATCATTTCGCTAAAAACAGATGAAATTGATTTTCTGCAATACTTCATTGAAGTTGTTAGCTTAGTTCTTAGCTCACTTCCTGAGTGTCCGACTCATGCACAATTAAAAGTTGAATTAAAAAAACTTATCGATCTTTTCAGTCGATTCAACAAACCACCTCGTAGAACAATTCAAGGTCTTTGGGCAGAATTACTCGTTATTGAACAAGCTAAGTTCCCCGAATATCTTATTCAGTCTTGGCATGTATCTGCGGAAGATAAATTTGATTTTAATGATAGTAGAGATAAAATTGAAGTCAAAAGCACCTCAAAAAGCCGTCGCATTCATAGTTTTTCAGCAGAACAACTCAATCCAAATAGAAACTCAAATCTATTGATTGCCTCAGTTTTTGTAATTCAAACAGGTATAGGGAAGAATATTTTTGACCTCGTTCAATCAATTTGCATTAAAGTTACTAATCCTGCTCTTCAATTTCGATTAAACGAAATTATAGGCCAAACGCTTGGGCAAGATTTTGATAAGTCAGCAGGTGTCCGTTTCGATTATCAACAAGCGGTTGACACATTAAACTATTTTGATTTTAATCATATTCCGACAATACAGACTTCAAATATTCCAGAGACCATAAGCAATGTTCATTTCGATTGTGACTTGACAAATACACCTTCTATTTCTGCTACAAATCTTGATGTTTCCCTAAGCCCATTATTCAAAAGCATAGATTTATGATAAAAAAGATCCTTCCACCTGCATTGAAAGACCTTATGTTAGAAGTGCTTGCTCACTATGAAAATTTTTCTTGTGATGATTGCACTATGCCTTTTTTAATGACGTTTGATGACAAGAAATATTATCTGTATGTAAAAAACATTTCTTCAGCATATTTTCCTAAAAGCCCAGATATCACCCGTGTTCAACTTCCAAAAAGGGTAGAATTTTCAGACATTGCACAATCTGAAATACCTTTTATACTACTGGGTTATGACCCAAAAAATGATGTTTTGGTTTGTTGGAATCCTCAAATTCTAAAAAACCGTTTAAACTCCTTAGATAATGTATCTTTATACTCACGTCAATCATTCCAGAATGATGTAGTTTTAAATGGATTTAAATCAGCATTTCTTACAACTGGTGAAAAGCTCATTTTATTCAAGCGTGAAAAACTTATTGAATTTTTTCAAAAAATCGATTCATTCTTTGCTCCAGAAGTAGATGTTGTTTCAGCTCCACAAGAAGCAATAGGACTAATGGTTAATAACGGAAAATTAGTTGGGTTGACTGAACCTGCTGTACTCGATAAAATCATTCCATTATTGCGAGGATATCACACACTCGAAGCTATTACCTATTGCTGTGAATACTATCAGTCAAAATTTCCTTCAATGAATTTAAAAGACTACTCACCTTTGATTAAACAATTGAAAAGTAAATTGTAAACCAAACGTAAAAATTGTCTGTGAAACTCGTTCAGTTGTTATGAATAACTTTAAATAAAATGGTATGTTTGACGAAAAAACAAGACAAGAATTAAGATACTATGTTTATATGCTCGTTGACCCAAATGACAACAAACCATTTTATGTCGGAAAAGGATTAGACAACAGAGTTTTTGATCATTTAAGTTGCGCATTGACAGATATTGATTCGACAAATGCTAAATATGAAAAAATTAGAGAAATAAATAAAAATGGTCAGACAGTTAATCACATAATTACAAGACACGGATTAACGGAACATGAAGCATATCAAATAGAAGCAACATTAATTGATACATTTGATCATATTGGTATTCTACTTTCAAATAAAGCGGGAGGGCATAATTCGATTGAAAAGGGATTGATGACAACAGAGGAAATAAAACGATTATACAATGCCGATAGGTTGGTCAAAATTGAAAATGATTGCATAATAATAAATATCAACAAGAAATATCAAAGAGGAAAAGGTGGTCAATCAATATATGAAGCTACTAAGGAGACTTGGACTATTGACAAAAATAAGTTATATGAATTAAGATATGTTCTTAGTGAATTTAGGGGTCTAATTGTTGAGGTTTTCGAGGTTTTTGAATGGTATGAAAAAGAAAGAGGATATACACCTGGAGCAAAAAAATTCGGACAAACAAAGATTGGTTTTGGTTTCACCGGAAAGATTGCACCTGATGAAATAAGGAATCAATACGTTAATAAATCTATTGCTCACGTAAAAACTCGAGGTTCAGCTTCCGCAATTAGATATAAGGTTTAAAAAATATGACAGTAATTTCAGCAGTAATTTCTACACATTGTATTGCGGTGTCGTCAGACTCCTTTTTGACGGTTTATAATTCAAGGACAAAATTGAGTGAAATAATTGAATCAAAGAAACCAAAGATTGTTAGAATTGAAAAATTTCTTGGATCATTTTCATATTGGGGTCTTGCAGCAAAATCAAAAACGAGCAAATGGAAGACATATGATTGGTTGAAATCTATTTCTAACGATTCAAAAGATTTTGATAAATTAGAGGATTATGCTCTCTATGTAAAAGATAAACTAAAGGTCGAGATTAAATCACTTGGCTTAGAAAAGAAATATACAGGTATTGGTATTCACTTGACAGGATATGAAGATTATAGTGGTGTTAAAATCCCAGAACTCTATTTAATCTCAAACTATACTGATGAATTTTATACCAATATTGGTGAGTTAAGTTTATCAAGGCAATTATTTATTACTATGCCAATGGAGTATAAATCAGATGAAGAAAGTCTAAACCAATCTGAAAAACAATTAAAAGTAAAAGATTACTTGAGTAAAGGTAAAATGTTTATTTTTAATAATGGTGACCCTGATATGTTCATGCCTATGCTTACAGGTTACAAAGAAGCAATGAACATTGCTAAGAATAGAAATGCAATCAAAGACTCAAATGATATTGAAATCTACAGGAATATGGCTCGGCGTCCTATTGAGATGGTCACAAAAGCACAGAGAGATTTCTATAAAAAAGGAAAAATAATTGTTGGTGGCAGAGTACATGACTTAGTCGTTGAAAAAGCAACAGGAAAATACACTTCAACAAGCGGGGTGTGAAAAAGGCTCTTTTCTAAAAAAATATCCATTGGCTGGCTTTCAATATTTTAGATCCCGCAATCACTTTGTTATTAGGCGACACCGGATGCTCTGTTTATTAGCCAAGCTTCTACAATACAGGCAATTATATATACTTTAAAAACAATAAATTATGATATGGTACGCTTGTTATGGTTCAAATATGGACTATGAAAGATTTTTGAAATATATCCAAGGCGGTCAATTAATTGTCAACAATACGACTAAAGTGTATAAACCATGTCCAACGGACATAAAACCGCCTGAACAATCGGAACCCTATTCTATTGACAGACGGTTTTTCTTTGCTAAAGAATCCAAAACCTGGAATCAGCATGGAGTTGCTTTTATTTCAAACAAGCGAAATAAAAAGAGTAAAACCTTTGCCAAACTCTATTTAATTAGCGAAGATCAATTTTTACATTTATTCGCTCAAGAAAACGGAAGATTAAATGCAAAAATAAACTACGAGCAATTATTCCAAAATGGTTTTTTAGATTTTGATTACAGTTTTTACAACCGGATATTAGTTATTGAAAAAAATCACAAAGGATTTCCAATATTGACCTTTACCAACAAAAGTAAACTTTCACCGAATAAACCCTTTGTTGACTATACGAATCTCATAATAAATGGTTTAATATCAACACATAATCTAACAACTAAAGAGGCATTTGATTACATTGTCCAAAATAAAACTGGTGCAAGTAGAAAGGATTTGAAAGAGAGTCAAAATCAACAGAAATGAAAAAACTGTAATACTCTTCTAATCGACTGCGATATTAACATTCAGCAGGTTTTACTCCTATTTATACTGTGTCGAAGAGCGAGTGTGTTCATGTAAACCGTCAAATGTATTTTGTATTGGTCATTTTAGTGAAATTTAATTGTACAATAAAGTACGTCGTATTAAAATCATTTAAGATATAATTAAACAGAAATATAATGAAAATAAACTTAGATTTAGTAAAAGATTTTGAGAATGCAGTTTTAATTGATATCGAGGAGTTTAAAAAAAGAGACTTTAAATTCCTTGAATTTGACGTATGGAAAATTAACAAAGAAGATAAAGACATTTCCGAAGACAAGTTTAAAAGAGATTTGATTTATACATATGCCAATTTAAGGCAACGAATGATTGATGCAAAACCAAGGAGAATTTTATATGCCGGTAATTTTGAGCGATTATCTGATTATGAAGATGGATTAAAATTCCTTGAAAATAAAATAATAAGAGGTGAAAGTTTAATTCCACATTTAAGTAGGCAAATCTTTAAACCAAATGAACAAGACGGAATGCTGTTTGATTTCGGGATTTATCATTTGCATTTAGGTACTACGCCTGATATAAAAAAATCTTTCTTAATTCAAGGAAGAGAAAAGATTTTATATTGTTTGTTTGATAATGAATTTGCTTATTTCCTTACTGTTGATAAACACGGTAGATGGAATGATTTAGATTTATTAAGAATAATAAGAGATAGTTTTCCTAAGAAACTCGAATCTTGGGAAATGAAAGATGTTGTTGGGCTTACTTTCAATCCAACAGAAGAAGAAAGACTTTCACTTCTCAAATCTGGGATTAATACTCCTATTGAATTAGATGGTAAGTTTTATATTTCTCCCGGTGGTGGTATTAATTCAGCAAAAACTTCAGCAATGGCGGTTATGGAAATGAATAGGTATTATCATAGATATAGGAAAATCGAAAAGTTTATAAAAAATCATTTTGCGGACAACATTGAAATTGAATCAAAATTAAATACAGACATATTGAACTTGTCACTACAATCATTTACCCCATTGGTACTGATTGATATTGAAAAAGATATTACTATTGAGATAGTAATTAAAAATGATTTAGTAGAAAGATTAATTATTAATAGTAATTCTAACGAAGCATAGCACCATTAATTAGACGGACGAAAAAAAACTAAAACAACAAATCTAATGACGACAATTTCACACAAACTTTCAGTAAACTTAAAATCTGAATTAAAAAATGCAGAAGAAATTTGGGTTGCAGTTGGTCTACTAAATCTTACTGGTCTTGATTTCCTTTTGCAGGCTTTACCAGATACATGCAAATTAAATTTTATTGTTGGTATTGATTTACCTACCGATCCCAAAGCCCTTATAAAACTCCTTTCATTAAAGGGTAAACGAACAACTAACGTAAAAATACTGACTGAATCTTTTTTTCACCCAAAAGTTTATATTATTAAGTCTCACAAACTGTTTACAGCATTCATTGGTTCTGCAAACTGCACTAACGGTGGTCTTAACGCCAATATTGAAATGAGTATCGGTACTAAAGAAACTAATATTTGCAAAGAACTTATAGGCTGGTTTGAAAATACATTACTTCCAATTTCACAACCATTGACTTCCGACTTCATTGCA
>JBAWXL010000074.1:0-17164 GCA_037144095.1 Bacteroidota bacterium | reverse complement strand
AATTTTCTAATGACCGTCATTAGAAATTAATTCCTAATGACGGATTTGGGTTAAATATAATTTTAGTATACTTAAATATGATTTTAGTATACTTAAAATACATTTATGTTTCAATTCATGTTTTTTACTTTTTATAAGACTAAATAACAATGAGTTAGTGGTGGGTTTTGCTAAAGTTGAGAAGAAAATGTTGTTGGATTGGAATTATTTGTAATTTTGAGGTTTCTTTTGGTTTATAGGGATTTTAAGTATACAAGCTCATTAAGGCATAAGGAAATGGAGTAGAAATTTGAATTATAAAGTTAAATTTTAAAAGGATAAGTATAACTCTAATTATAAAGCAAAAATAACACTAATGGTGCAAGCCAATTGTTATGCCCAATTAAAAGCAAGATACAATGAGAGGATATCCTTTCCTAAATCAAAAAGTACGAAATCATCCATTCAAAATAGTCTTCAAGTATTTTATTAAGATAATTATAAGTATAATAATATTCTTGAATTTGTCTTGTAGTAGAAAATTGGAGGTTTATATTGTTAAAACAGATTCAGAGTCATTATTAATGAGATTTGAATATGATTATAATAAAAAAAATAGTAATGAGAGTTCATCCGAGAAAATTGTAAAACGCGAATTAGCTATAGACGATCAAATTTTTCTGTTATTGAGTCCTGATACAATTAGTATTCCAGTTGAAAAAATCGAAATTATCACAGCTAATGATACTATAACAATCTTAAGTAAAGATTTTAAACGTATCGCTAAAGTAAATGGTGGTATTAATTTTGTTACAAAAGTTGGAAATAGTAGATATAAGATAAATGTTGACAAATCTACATTGTTAAAATATAAAGCATATAGAAATAAATCAAGCTGCCACGAAATAATGAATTAAAACTGGGCATAACATGCCGCTAAAACACAACAAAACTAGCTCTTGCGGTTCTTATTAAACGATATCATTTGTAGTGTTTAGCGCCACACGTTGTAACAATCCATTTCACCTCTTTGGCTTACCTCCTTGTCAGGTTTGCTTGTTTAAGGGATTAAAAATTCTTTCCTTTAAAAGCACATCATTTCTTCACAAACTTACAACTCTTTCCCATATTCCAAACAAAATAGATGCCCTCAGATAGTTCAGCAACATTGATGGTTTCAAATTCTTCAGAAGCATATTTTCGAATCACAACTTCTCCTTGCGAATTGAATATTTCGATGAGTTGATGATTTGAAGGTGAACTGCCTGTGTGTATCTGAATAAAATCATCAGCAGGATTGGGAAATAGGGCTAATCCAGTAGATGCAACGATCGGGTCGTTTATTGAAACGGATGCGCCAAATATGCGTTCATAGTTTCTGGCATATTCATAAGAAGTAGCGCAAGTGCTCACAGCATCCCAATTAATCGACCAGGTCATCATACCCCTGAGATTTGGATAGCCTCCCGATTGAACAAGAGTATAGCTGCCGGGTTTGGGTCCACTTCCGAGCAGATATTTCATGGCAGCATACACAGTGGCAGTATCCATATAGCCCCCTCCTGCTGCATTAGGGCAAGCCGGCAAACCAACCGCCACTTTGCTTGCAGGTAATCCGGAAAAAGCTCCTCCGGCAGTCGAAAACCCATGAATAGTGGCTTCGGTCATGGCAACAATGAAATCGGCTGTTCCTTGTGTATAAATACCTCCATCAATGCCATACATAGTGCCACTATTATAGAGTTGAACCTGCAAAATATCAAGCGAATCTCTCAAAGCATCAATAATGGGCAAATATCCTCCCCAATTATTGCCGAAAGCCGATTGTCCGCCTTGCACATAAGCCGTTTCGGGAGCCATCGTTAAGATCAGTTTTTGCGTATGGGTGAGCCTGTAGGCAGCCATAATTTGTTTGATTGCATCAATAAGGTTGATCATTGCTGTGTTTGCCGGAGCAGCGATGGTGCCACCTCCAATTATATAAATAGAATTACCGTTTTCAATATCAATGTCGATACCATCGAAACCGTATGTATTAATGAGGTTGGTCATTGAAGTTATGAACGCACTTTTATTCACTGAAGTAGTTAGGTCGATGCTTGTCGTAGCGCCACCAATGCTAATCAATACTTTTTTCGACTGACTTTGTAAACTCTGTATGCTGGTGATTAATTGTTGCTGTGTGACGACCTCAGGCACAAAAGTCATGGTCATATCTGTTGTTGAAGTTGGCACAGCAAAAGCCACTTCAACCAAATTATAAGAAGAACTTATCTGATCGAGTTGAATGTAGGGAGCATCGGTTGCTGACCAATTGTGCCAATAGCCAATCAGCGCCGGCATTGGAACTTGAGATTTTACAAGAATGCTGCTTATCGAAAAGAGCACCAGGAAGATTATTTTTTTCATAGTTTTAAATTTAATTCGATTATAGTTTTCGCAAGACAAAGCTACAATAATTATGAATAGAAAATGAAATGGGCAAAAAGAATTGACAACTCAAGAGAATTGCCAATTCTGAATCCCCTACTCTATCAATAATTTCCCTCTGAAATCCTTTTCCCCTCTAAGCTCAATAAAATACATCCCGCTTTCGAGTGTAGAGCAATCGAGCAAAGTTTTTCCTGAACTAACAATTTCTTTTTTCACAATTTTTCCACTTATATCAGTAATGGTGATGATGAATATGCTGTTCGTTGGATTTGGAAATTCTATGGTTGTCGTCTTGTTAAAAGGATTTGGGAAAATGTGCAAAAGCAGATTATTATCTTTTTCACTAATGCCACTTAAACCATTGTCTCTGACATTAGAAAAAGCATAATCGTCGATTCCTTTACTTCCGATGCAGGCAGGGGTTCTTTTCACACCAATTCGATAATAATAAAGGCTAGTTACATTATTGTCGTTATAAGTGGTAAAACTACTGGAAATAGAATCGTATAAGGTGATATTGCCGGCAGTTGTTCCTCTGAAAATATAATATTTCAATGGAACAAAACTCCCGCTCTCATCCACATAAGCCGACCAACTTAGTCCCATAGTGGTTCCAAAGACAGATACCACCAGATTGATGGTTTTATGATAAGGACTCATTGAGGATGCATTATTACAAGTATCCACCGAACTTATTTTATACTTATCAGCATGGATGAGGGGCACACTGGTCATGTCGATATAAAATCCCGGAGTACTGTAAGGCGCATTTCCTATTAAATCATACGTATTCAGTGCAACTTCTTTATAGATATTGTAAGAACCGGTTCCAACCCCTGGATTATTGTCCCACATTATTTTATTTTTCTCTGTAGCAGGATCAATTGTAACAAGGCATATTTGCTGATTCTGATAAACCGACTGAACATTTACGGTAACCGTTCCCGTAACAGGGCAACTGTTTTGATTAACTATGATGGTATAAGTGGTGGTATGTGTTGGATTTGCAAACGGATTGCTAATCGTAGTAGAACTTAAACCTAAAGCAGGAGACCATAAATAGGTGTTGCCACCTGTAACATTGAGTTGAACACCCGTGCCCAAGCAGCTATTTTGATCGGGGCAGATCGTAATCGCAGCTAATGTACTGACCGTTATAGGAAATGAATAACTCCCACAACTTAAGGTATACGTAATAGTATGAGTTCCCAAACCGGCAACAGTAGGATCAAAAATACCTAAGGAGCTATTGGTTATTCCTGTTCCACTCCAAACTCCTCCTGTTGTGAAAGCCTGTAGCGTGATAGGAGAATTTGAGCAAACCGTATCGACGGGAACAATTGAAAGGTCGCAGCAATAGGGAGTCATAGGATTGCAGGCAGGGAAATTGATAGATTGAACATATCCGGTTCTGACCAAACTTGTATTGTCGCCGGTTGCTCCGCAAACTATCACTTCTCCATTGTTGCTTACCGAAATATCATACACATTAAAAGAAAGCAATAAAGCACTTTGAATATTAAGATTGGCATCGAATTTAATCACCTCGTTGCATGAACCTACATACACATTTCCACAATCATCGATATCAATTCCACAATTCCCTAAGTGATGTCTGCCAAAAGTATCTACAATTGAAATACCTCCTGGAATTGGAACCGATGTGATTACAGATAGGTCAAGAAGTGAACGTTTTTGAATACTTGTACCATTTAATGAGTAGAGAAAATTAGGGCTTGCTTTTAATGCTTTAATGCCTGAATTGCCATTATTTGGTCTGAAATTTTCGCATTTATAAGCGAGTGAATATCCACTATTGATTCTATACAATGAAGGATTTATAGAGAAGTTTTGATTAATGAAACCAATCGTATCTAAAGTAAGGAAATAATAATTCCCAAAGCTTGAAGGTACCATAGAACGTACTTCTTGAATAGATGGTGGAGTGCCAAACATATTGCCTCCAGTTGTAACTATAGAATTTATTATACTTCCATTATTCATGTTGATTTCGAAAATAGCACCCATTAAGTTTGACATGCTGCCTGTGGTTCCACCAATCATTAATTTTGTATAATCGCAATTGAAAGCAATATCCCAATATTCATTTGTGCTAAACAATCCTGAATTAGCAGTCCATAACAATGAGCCAGTATTATCAACTTTTTGTAAAGATGCAATAGAACCACTAGTAATATAATTGTTTCCCAATTGATCTGTTGCAAAAGTCCCAAGCCAGTTATTTGCAGTATCCCAGGGAGTAATATAAGTCCACTGAAGTGTACCTGCTGAGTTATATTTCTGCAATTTCATAGGGAAATCGCCACCAATAATGTACACATTACCTAAAGTGTCATGTTCACATTCCCAAACACCATTGCTATTCGGAAGGCTTGGAGTTTGAACCCAGGGGTCAATAATTAGGGCTTTTGTGTTATCGTAGTTTGCAAGATTAAAAGTAATTGTATTGTTTGTTTTTAAAAAACCAGTGGGGACTTCCGAAGACTTGCTTTCTGCATAAAATGTTTTGGGAGCATGTTCAACAATATCTCCGAACAAGGTAGTGATATGCAAATCGCCATTAGGTTCAATTGTTGTTTCATGCGAATAATGCATTTTAATGTTTGAAACATCAGCTCCGGGATGCAATATCAATGAATATTCAACCCCATCAAGTGGATGAAAAATATATTCCACATCAATACCGGGATAAAGTTCTTTATAAATTATCTTCTTAAAACCTTTGATGTGATTGATGTTTTTTACTTTCCCGGCTTCATCATAAAACGAATAACTGAAATAATCAGTAGTGGGTTCTTCTGTAATCAACTTCACATCAGGGTTTGCATTTTCCCAATTCATGCTGACTAAATCTGTTGTGGTAGCCACGGCATGTTCCTCCCTCTCTTCCTCAGCATGACTTTTATAATCACGCGCATGTTCTTCAAGCTCGTCATTATTTTTTTTCGGATTTTTCTTATTGAATGCATAGACAATACCCGAAGGTTTGAAATACATTATCGTTTGCCCGTTATCGAAGGCAAACAGAACATCCTCAGCATGAATACTTGCTTTGTTTTGCAAAGGAAACTGCCCTTTGTTTTCAATAAAAACCTTTGAGCTCTCGTTTTTTACTGTCCAATTTTGGGCAATGGATTGGGCAAACATTGCATTGTGTAACATAAACCCAATCAAAAATAACATCAGAAAATGAATAGATTTTTTCATTTTAATATTTTTTAGTTGCGGGTTCTGAACATTATTTTTTAACTGATTTAAGAAGCCTTAGAACCCTTTTTTCGATTTCATTAAACCGATACAAATATACAATTATTTTTCTGAATTATTGAGATAAGAGGTTTAAAATGAAGAATAAAAATTTTATTTTAAAGATTTGACAACTTTTTGATAGTTATCAAATATCATTATCTCTGCGATGGTTGATCTTGTCGAAACCACATTACATCAAATCATCGCAAAATAATGTTTTTTTTCAATCATAACTTGAATTTTAATTTAGATATTTTCTACCTAAACTTGTTCTGATAGTTCGCTTAGGTTTGCTGTTACAATTAAGTTTGACATTTTAATCTGTTTTATTGAATAATAAAAAATTTATTTGATAATAAATTTTCATGAAAATATTATTATTTAAGACTTTATGTTAGTAACTTAGATTGATGTCGGTCTTATTTCACTTAAAAAGAAGCTTGAAATGTTGAATTTTGAGCACAAAAAGTTGCATTTTTGCATGCCAAAAGTGAAGCGGAAATGATTTCCGTTGAAACGGAAATGATTTCCGTTGAACCGGGAATGATTTCCGTTGAACCAAAAATGATTTCCGTTGAACCAAAAATGATTTCCGTTGAACCAAAAATGATTTCCGTTGAAACGGATGCACCTTCCGTTGAAGCCGAAATAGGATAAGTTTAGACGGAAACTATATCCGTTGAAACGGCTGCATCTTTCGTTGAAACGAAAGCCATTTCCGTTGAAACTGATGCACCTTCCGTTGAAACGGAAGCCATTTCCGTTGAAACGGCTGCATCTTTCGTTGAGCCGGAAGCCATTTCCGTTGAAACGGAAACTTCTACCGTTGAAGCGGAAATTGCTTGCCTTAAAGCGAATGCTGTTTTCGTTGAAACGTTAATTATTACCCTTGAAAGGAAAATCATTTCAGTTGAAACGGGAATTATATCGG
Source organism: Bacteroidota bacterium (assembly GCA_037144095.1). Classification (GTDB taxonomy): domain Bacteria; phylum Bacteroidota; class Bacteroidia; order Bacteroidales; family CAIXTV01; genus CAIXTV01. The sequence goes on along the minus strand of JBAWXL010000074.1, from coordinate 10,551 downwards.
TTGTGACGTTTACTCCACCCGTTTTGATTTTTTGACTTAGGCAAGATAATGATCAGCTTCCTTAGTTTTTGAGAAAATTAGCTCGATTACTTTATCAGCATTATTACAGCTAAGAAATCACTCAAATTCTCCCTGAATTTTGTGGCATGGCTTTTGTTAAATTAGGTTAATTAAAAGTTTTTCGGTTTATCTGAAAAAAAAAGCAGTAAATTTGTATCATTAAAAATCAAAAAAATCAAATGAAAAAAGTAATTTTAACCTTATTTGTAGCCGCAAGTTTTTGCTTTGCTACACATGCCCAAACATCTACTAAAGCAGCACCTGTTGAAGGAGCAGAAATCCAGTTTGAAAAAACTACTCACGACTATGGAACCATGATGCAGGATGCAGATGGCAATTGTGAGTTTAAGTTTAAAAACACTGGAACAGAACCTCTTGTACTTTCAAACGTGGTTTCTTCTTGTGGATGTACCGTTCCTTCCTGGCCTAAAGAACCTATTCTTCCGGGAAAATCCTCAGCTATCAAAATTCATTACGACACCAAACGTATCGGTACAATTAGTAAACAAATCACGGTTATGTCGAATGCAAAATCAGATAGAATCATTTTAAACATAAAAGGAAACGTGTTGCAAAAAGAAGCTGAAAAAGTTCCTGAAAAGGTTCAAAGCCCAACAACTGTTCCTGTAAAATAAAAGATTAGTAAATTCAAATCTTTTTAGCAATTTTGCACCCGGTTAAATTAACCGGGTTTTTTTATATTCACAAATTAAAACATACTATGCCAAGCATTTCAGAAAAAGGCATTCAAATGCCAGCCTCCCCCATCCGTAAATTAGTTCCTTACTCAGATGTAGCTAAAAGTAAAGGGAACAAAGTGTATCATCTTAATATCGGACAACCCGATATTGAAACCCCCGAAAACGCGATGAATGTGTTGAAAAACACTAACATCAAAGTTGTCGAATACAGCCATTCGGCTGGAATTTTATCTTACCGTAAAAAGTTAGTTGAATATTATCATCGTTTCAAAATTGAAGTGAATCAGGATGAAATAATTGTCACCAATGGTGGTTCAGAAGCCATTTTATTTGCATTTATGGTATGCCTCAATCCGGGCGATGAAGTCATTATCCCTGAACCCTTTTATGCAAATTATTTAGGATTTGCCACTACAGCAGGTGTAAATATTAAAGCTGTTACTTCTTATATTGAAAACGGTTTCGCATTACCACCCATTGGCGAATTCGAAAAACTAATTACGCCTAAGACCAAAGCTATTTTAATTTGTAATCCAAATAATCCCACTGGTTATTTATATTCGCAAGAAGAACTGGAAACATTAAAAGATTTGGCATTAAAGTATAATCTTTACATTCTTTCTGATGAAGTTTATCGCGAATTTTGTTATGATGGGGCACCTCATTTTTCGGCTATGAATCTTGAAGGAGTTGACGAACATGTGATCATGCTTGATTCTGTATCTAAACGTTATAGTGCTTGTGGTGCAAGAGTTGGCTGTATGGTTACACGCAACAAAGAAGTACTTGCGATTTCAATGAAATTTGCTCAGGCTCGCTTAAGCCCTCCGACTTTTGGTCAAGTTTTATCTGAGGCTGCAATTGATACACCTCAATCATACTTTGATGCTGTAATGAAAGAATATATTAGCCGTAGGAATTTGGTGGTTGAATCTATCAATAAAATCGAGGGTTGCTTCTGCCCTACTCCTAAAGGAGCATTTTATGCAGTAGCTCGTTTGCCTATTGATGATGCCGATACATTCTGCCAATGGTTGCTCGAATCTTTTGAGTATAATAAGCAGACAGTTATGTTAGCTCCTGCTACCGGTTTTTATTCAACTAAAGATTTGGGGAAAAATGAAGTCAGGATTAGTTATGTACTTAATGTAGATGATTTAAAAGCAGCGATGACTTGTTTGGAAGAAGCTTTGAAGGTTTATCCGGGAAGAATATAAACACTGTATATTATTTTTCTGCCCCTTCTGGCATTATTTAAGAAATTTAAACCTAACAGAATTTCAACATCTGTTAGGTTTTTTTACTTTTTAGGATGCAGGCTTATTTCGTTGCTTTTACTTTCTGTTTAAATTCATCTCCTTTTTTCCTATCGCCCATCATATAGTAAGTATTTGCCAGATTCATTAAAATTCTTGAATTCTCCGGTTCAACACTTAGTGCCTTATTGAAATATCCTATTGATTTTTCGTAATCTTTCGACAAGCCATATACAATTCCTAAATTCTCGTTTACACTTAAATCATTGGGTTCAAATTGAACTGCTTTTAACAAATATTCTTTTGACAATTGAATATTATTATAAACCCTCCCATATATCTCTCCTATTTTACCTAACACTTTCCCCTTCGTTGGGTACTTTTCAAGCAAACCATTTAACATGATGAGAGAAGTATCTACTTTATTGATTTTAGAATAAATATCTGCCAATTGAATGACATAATCTATATTAGTTGAATCACGAATTAATAATTGTTTGTATGCATGAATTGATATTTCATTTAAGCCTTTTTTCTGAGCTTCTTGAGCCACAAACTTCATGTTATTTAACGCTTCTGACTTATAAGGATTAATGGCATAAGCATTTTGGAAACATAGACTTGTATTTTGAAAATCATCTAATCCATTGTAAGCATTTCCTAATAAAATCCATCCGGCAAAATTTTTTGGATAAATCTCAACTGCCTTAGTCAAATAAATAACTGCCTGGCGATATAATGCTTCTTTTTTCTGAGGAGTTTCTTTTGCTGCCTTTTCAACTAAAACACCACCCGCAGAAACATTACATTTAGTGCTGTTTACAGAAGTTTTCACATCAGTTGTAAATAAGGTAAAATCGTCTTGCCATGCAAAATTTCTGCTGAAAGTTTTCACTGAAAATAAAACTAAAACGATGCTTAATACAATAAGTCCACTTTTTGAATGAATGAATTTTGAAAAGTATTTATTTATCATCGCCATAACGAAAATTAATAATCCCAGCATGGGAGCAAAAAGGAACCTCTCATTCATAAATGTACCTATGTTGAAGAAAAGATTTGACGAAATTGAAAATGATAAGCCGAAAAATAATAAACCATAAGAGACTATATTTCTTTTAATAATTCCTTTTAATGCAATAAATGCTAAAAATGCACAAATACAAACACTTAATAATACCAAAGGATTTGAGAAAGTCTGGATGGCTATTTGGAATGGATAATAATCATGAGTAAGCGGATGTGGAAACAGGAAAAGTTTAAAATAAATCAGCCAAGTATAAAAAAGTGTTGCAAGTTTATTCGTAAAAGTTACTCCTAAAAAAGGGTTGTTTAATAATTCAGTTGCCGAACCGCCTGCTTGTATCCAAAAACCGAGAGCATTGTGACGTAAAAACAAAAATATCAAAGTTGATATTAACATAGGAAATACAATGATAGCGAGTTTTGTAAAAGGAGCTTTTTTGAAAAAATATAAAGTAAACGGAATGATAAGAATAAAAGTAATGGCATTTTCTTTTGATAATAATCCGATGAAAAAACTAATGAATATAAAAAGCAAATATTTCAATGAATGTGTTTCAATATATTTAATTGCAAACCATAAAGAAGCTAATGCCCCTAAAAATGACATGATTTCATCTCTACCTTTTATGTTTGCAACAACTTCAGTATGCATGGGATGAACAGCATAGAGCAGTGTAATAACAAATGCGAATTGCTTAAATTGCTGCAACAACTTTATATCTTTGAAAATATTGGTCAGAATTTTAAATATTAATAATATCAATATAGTATATAAAATGATATTGATAAAATGACCAATAAAAGGGTTTAGTCCGAAAACCTGAAACTCTAATGCAAACATTGCATGAGTCAATGGACGGTACCTACCTCCTTCAACGAGATTCTTCTTTGTACCAAAAAAGCCGGTAAAAGCATCATTAGTAAAAATAGAAGATAATCCGCTGACACCATTTTTTGTAAATTGGTTTTCAGAAATCAGCATTCTATCATCTAATGTATAGTTAAAGAATAAAGTATTGAAATAAAGCAAAAAACAAACGCCTATTAAAATATAGTTCTGGTTGGAAACTGAATTAAAAAAGCCTTTCAAGATGGTAGTTTCCTTAGTCTTTTCATTTTTATTTGTTGGTTTCATTCAAAATCGGGATATAATAAATATTTTTTTCTAATCTTTTTAAATTGTTCAATACCACTTGCCCAGCTTTTATAAATCTCTTCTTCACTCAAACCACTAATAATTTGTTTTTTCAAACTTTTTGTTCCGGCAAGTTTATCAAAATAAGGATTAAAGAAATTCTTTTTGTTTATGGAAGTTTTAAAAAGTTCTATCAGCCAATAAAGATACAATTGTCTTCTGTTTTTGATAAAGGTATTTCCAAAATCCGATAAATCGTAACCATAACATAAAGTATCCTGAAAAGGAGGTTTTAAAGCTCCAGCAATACTTTTAGGTGTAAAAGTGGTATCATATTGTTTTAAATGAGGGATTCCAATCAATTGAAAAGGGTTATTAGTTCCTCTCCCAACACTGATTACTGTGCCTTCAAATAAACCCAAGGAAGGATATAAATAAACAGAACTCATGTTTGGTAAATTAGGCGAGGGTTTAACAGGTAATTGATATTTATCAGAATGTGTGTAGTTTATAACTTTTACAACATTGAGTTTACACTTTAATCCATTTGAAAGCCAGCCTTCTTCATTAATCATGTTTGCATATTCACCACATGTCATTCCATACACAATTGGAACGGGATGCATTCCTACAAATGAATGACAATCATCTTCCAAAACTGGTCCATCCACATAAAACCCATTTGGATTCGGGCGATCTAATACCATTAATTCAATATTGTTTTCGGCGCAAGCTTCCATTAGATAGTGCAAACTGGAAATATAAGTATAAAACCGAACCCCCACATCCTGAATATCATATATGATTACTTGAACATTTGACAAATCATCTTTTGAAGGTTTCTTTTTAGTTCCATACAAAGAAATTACAGGTATTTTAGTCTTTTCATCAATGTAGTCTGAAATATTTGAACCGGCATCTTGATTTCCTCTAAAACCATGCTCCAAAGAAAATATCTTTGAAATGCTAAAATGTTTCGAATAAAGACTATCAACAACTTGCGTCGAACCGATTAATGAGGTCTGATTTGCTACTATTGCAATTGATTTTCCCATCAGTTTTGGGAAATATTGATCAGTGCATTCAGCTCCAACTATAATATTTTTCGCTAGTTTTTCATGACTATCTCTTTCTGTAATGCTTTGCTGGGCAAACAAATTCACATTTACGTATGTCATTAAAAAGGCAATAGTTAGAAAGTAATTTCTCATTTAAATGGAGTTAAATTTAATCTAATTCAGAAAATCATTGCAATTTTAATAAATTTGCACATTACTTTTACAAATTGAAACTAGAAAATTTTATAGCAAGACGAATTTTGGGCAAAGATAAAAAGTTTTTTTCTTATCCAATATTGCCAATATCAATTACCAGCATTGCGTTGGGTTTGACTGTAATGATTGTTGCTGTTTGTGTAGTTACGGGATTTCAGGAACAAATTCGTAATAAAATAATTGGATTTGGGGGTCATATTCAGATTAAAAATTACGATAACAATGAATCTTTGGAGCCTAAACCTATTTTTAAAAACGCTACATGGGTAAATGAAATAAAAGAAATTGAAGGTGTAAAGCATATACAGGTTTTCGCTCAAAAAGCTGGTGTAATTAAAACTGATACAGAAATTGAAGGAGTCATATTAAAAGGCATTGGTAGTGATTTCAATTCTGATTTCTTCGCGAAAACTATTGTTGAAGGCAAAATGCTCCAAATTAAAGATTCTGTAAAATCTGATGAAATATTAATATCCAGGTTTATTGCAAACAAATTAAAATTACAAATTGGAAAGAAAGTGCTTATCTATTTCATACAAGAACCTCCAAGAATCAGAAAGTTTAATATTGTTGGGATATATGATACTGGTTTCGAAGAATTTGATAAGAAATTTGTGATTTCCGATATTGGTCATATTCAAAAACTGAATAATTGGACTGACAACCAAATTGCTGGTTATGAAGTTTTACTCGACGATTTCAAGCAAATAGACAAACTTACAGAAAAAGTATCTGAAACCATTGGATATGATATTGAAGCAAAATCAGTTAAACAGCTTCATCCAGAAATATTTGATTGGTTGAAATTGTTTGACATGAATGTCATCATCATCATCATCATTATGTCATTAGTGTCAGCAATTACAATGATTTCTACATTACTCATCATCATTCTTGAAAAGACTCGTGATATTGGCATTTTAAAGGCATTAGGGGCAAGCAATTGGATGATTCGAAAGATAGTACTGATTAAGACATTATATATTCTCGGCTGGGGCTTACTTCTCGGTAATTTCATTGCTTTGAGTTTGTGTTTCCTCCAATTGAAGTTTGGCTTAATTCACTTAAACCAACAATCGTATTATATGCCATATGTGCCAATAAATCTGAATTTTCAGAATATATTACTGATTAATTTCTTTACTTTTATTTTGTGTTTGTTGCTTATGATAGGCCCTTCATTCATCATTACAAAGATTTCACCTGTTAAAGCCATACGTTTTAACTAATCATACAATGAAAGTATTAATATACATACGTAAGATATCCAGCAATGTAAAATTAAGAAAATGGTTTTTATATTGTTCAATTGTTTTAATCATTTTAATGTTTTTGAGCTTTGTTTTTCGTAATGTAATTTTGCATCATTTTCTGAATAAAATAACTGAACGTTTTCATACTAATTATAAAGCTGAATTATATATAGGGGAATCTTCTTTTCATGGAATCAATGGATTATCATTTAATAATATTTATCTGAAACCTATTGCAGGCGATACTTTACTTACGATTGAAAAACTTGATTTTCACTTTGGTTTATTAAAATTGTTATTTGGTAAATTCACTATTCATGACCTTGAAATTGAAAATACTTATTTAACTCCCGTCAAGCATGATAGCATTGATAACTTTAATTTTCTATTTAGAAAAACGTCTGCTAAAATACCTGATGATACTGTTCACGGTCAAAATGTTAATTATGCAAAAAGCATGGATGGACTCTTGGATGCTATTTTTAACCTTCTTCCCACGCATGTAACTATTAAGAACTTCAACAATATCAATTTATATAATAAGTATGAATTCTCTTTTTATATCAAACAATTTGAATTGAAAGAGAAAAACTTTAACCTGCCTATAATTGTCAAAGAGGATAATATAGAACATCAATGGAATTTGCTCGGACAACTTGATAAATCCCATCGGAAACTGAGTTTTACTTTGCAAGGAGAAAAATCGGAAATAGTTTCAATACCGTTTATTTCCTATCACTGGAATGCAAAAATACAGTTCGGTCAGGTAAGTTTTAGCCTTGATGATGCTGATTTCAGCAATGGAATTTTCACAGTAAATGGAGTTGCTGCTCTACAACAATTTTCTGCTCAACACAAACGTATTTCATCTGAATATGTTGTATTTAACGATGCAAGTATAAAGTATAGAATTAATATTGGAGCTAACTATTTTGAAATGGATAGCACTACCAATATCCGTTTGCATACATTCGATTTCAACCCCTATTTTAAGTATGTCACCCATCCTTCAAAACAAATTCAGTTGTCAATTCATAAGCCTTCTTTTTCTGCCCAACAAATGTTTGAGTCTTTACCTAAAGGTTTATTTACAAACCTTGAAGGCATTGAAACTAAAGGTAATTTGGCTTATTGTCTTGATTTTTTTGTCGACCTGAATGAAACTGATTCCTTAAAGTTTTATTCCGAATTAAAATCTGGTAGTTTTCGGATTCAGCACTTTGGGAAAATGAATTTATCATTTATTAATGAACCTTTTGAATATACTGCTTTTGAAGACGGTATGCCTATCAGAACATTTACAGTAGGTCCAGAGAATCCGAATTTCAGAACTTTTGCTCAAATTCCAAATTATTTAAAGTACGCCATACTCACCTCAGAAGATGGTTGGTTTTTCTTCCATCAGGGCTTTGTTCCTGATGCATTTCGCGAATCCATTATCACCAATATAAAGCAGCATCGCTTTGCAAGAGGAGGAAGTACCATCAGTATGCAATTGGTGAAAAATGTATATCTTAACAGGAACAAGACCGTTGCACGTAAAATCGAAGAAGCATTAATTGTTTGGTTGATTGAAAATTTAAGACTTGTATCTAAAGAAAGAATGTATGAAGTGTATCTAAATATCATTGAATGGGGACCTGGCATTTATGGAGCAAATGAAGCAGCAAGGTTTTATTTCGATAAGGATGTTTCGAAGCTTAGCTTAGCCGAATGCATTTTTTTAGCCAGCATAGTTCCACGTCCTAAAAGTTTTAAATATTCATTTGATGAAAATCATCAATTAAAAGAAAGCATTTCAAATTATTATTCAAGTGTATCATCGAAAATGTTTAAACGAGAGCAAATTACCGAACAGGAGTTTAACTCATTAGTGCCAAAAGTTGAACTAAAAGGACCCGCCTACCAGATGTTACTTAAAAAGACGGCTCCCAATGATAGCCTGAAAGTAATTACGGAAGATGAGGAACTTTAATGGAATTGGCGAGTTTGAAAAAATGATATTCTTATTCAATTTGAAAGTTAACTTTTTATTTGTATGGAGAAGATTAACTTATATTTCCTTTAAAAGGATTTTACAGTTTAATTAAACACACCTTAATGCCTTGTAAAATTGCAAATATTTTAATTTCCAATTTAATTATTGAAAAAATATTTTTACGTTTGACTTTTCATTTTCCACACTTTTTATTTCCTCAAAAAGATTTCCCGTTATTTTTCCAAAAACATATTTATTGTTTCCGCATGAAACATTTTATTTCATAGACACTGTTTTATACTTTCACTTGACACAATTCATCGTTTAAGACTGTTTCTGATGCCGTCATATGACTGAATTGATTCCACGGATCGGGTTTTTTGGCGCCAAAAAACTCAATCCTCGCCACGAATCGCCTCTTTTGATAGCAAAAAACACGTTCCGTTTTATTGAAAACGCCCCTATTTTTCTTTTTTCTAAATACTTTTTATTCAATTTATATCGGTATACTGAGTAATTCTATTTTGTTTTAGGATAACAAATAGGAATAATATATTGCTTTGTTCCAGCTTTTTTGATGTGATGTTGTTTTTGATGGAATTTTTCATGATAAAAAAAATGAAAGATTTATTGATTTTTTACATTATTATTTCCTTTCTGAGAGGCTGTTCAAAAAAGTAATTTTAAATCTATAAAGTGTTTTTAGATACCGGAAATATTCGAAATGTATCTATTTTCAAAGATAATCAGAAATTGATTTTGAATAAAGTATCAATGCGTAATCGATTTATTGTCAAGATATAAAATGAAGTTAAATTACATGAATATTTAAAATTACCTCACTAATTTCCTCAAACCTGCTAATAACAATATTTGCTTTTTCAAAAGTGCCTGCTAATTTTTTTTCATTAAAGTAAATGGTTTTCATACCTGATTGAAAAGCTCCTATGATATCTTTTTCATAGGAATTGCCTATCATCACGCAATTTTCGGGTTTAGTGTTTAATTTATTACTTATGGCTTGAAAAAAACGTTGGTCAGGTTTCTGAAAACCCAATTCTTTGGAAGTAAAGAAATGACTAAAATATTTTTCAATATCAACTCTTTTAAATGCTTTTCGAACAGCCACTTCATCAGACATGCCTGCATTTGTGGCAACCGATAAGATATATTTCTTAAGAAGTTTCTTCAACACCTTCTCTACTCCTTCTATTAGCTCAACATGCTCCCAGGTATACATGGGTCGGGCTATAGGGAAATCACGCATAAGGGTATCACCCCAATCGAATAAGAGATGTTTAATTACCATTCTTTAAAGGTGAAAATTATAAATCGTACACATGCTGTTTATTCTTAACTAATGTTTTTAATGAACAGGATGCAATAATCGATTTCTTCTTTGGTATTGAATTTACTGAATGAAAAACGAACAGCGGGACGATTTGCAAAGGGTAGCTCCTGAATTACATTTGAAGCGTGATTTACCCCTGAACTACATGCACTTCCCTCCGAGGCAGCAATGCCTGCAATATCGAGTTTATAAACCAACATTTCATATTTAGTTTCATTTGGAAAGGAAACATTTAAAATGGTATTCAAGGAATTCCCTTTTGCATCTCCATTAAAACGTACATCTGAAATTGTTTCTAATTGTTGAATCATATATTGCTTTAAACCTGAAATATATGAGACATCATCTTCCCTCCTGCTATAAGCGACTTCAAACGCTTTTGCCAAACCGGCAATGCCATAAATATTTTCAGTCCCGGCTCTTTGATTCATTTCTTGTCCACCAATCAGCAAGGGTTGAATTTTAATACCTTTTCGAATATACATAAACCCAATTCCTTTGGGACCATGCAATTTAT
>JBAWXL010000073.1:0-17696 GCA_037144095.1 Bacteroidota bacterium | reverse complement strand
ACGGTCGTATCGTTCTTATGTGCGATTGCAGATAGAGTGAAAACGGTCGTATCGTTCTTATGTGCGATTGCAGATAGAGTGAAAACGGTCGTATCGTCTTTATGTGCGATAGCAGATAAAGTGAAAACACTTTCTTGCCTTTTATCTGCAAGCACAAATAAATCCTGTGAAAATAAATGTGTGGAAGGGCTTGTGAATAAGAATTCCAAATCAGTACTTAGGCTGAAATCAGAAAAGTATAAGCTCGGCTTACACAATAAGCCGGAGCTATATGTTATAGGGAATTGGCAATCTCGCTTCGTCATCTCCCCATTATTCATAATATAATCAGAGCAAAAACGGCATTTCATAGTGTTTTAAATTATGACGTACACTATCTTATACAGTAGGATATATATAAAGGTTACATTATTGAGAAAATATTTTATTTTATCTAAAAATATATCTGTGATATTTGCGCAATATAATAAAGATAACAGGTTAATGTAGGAAAACCCTGTTGAAATAAATTAATGGAACTGAATGAAAAAAATGAATTAAAAATAAATCTCAAATAGGAGATATTCTATATTCAAGATTTATCCTTGTTTGTGTGAAATTAGCGGTTGAATAATAATTTATTGAACATTATTTTTAATGATTTCAAGATTTAATTTTAAATTTTGAATTGCTTTTTCTGGATTAATTTGATATTCAGAAAAGCTATAAATATCTTTATGACATTTGTTGCAGTAAACATAATCCATTCCATTCTTTGTTCCACATTTACATTGCCAAATTTCTTTTTCCTTTGAAGAAAGGAAAGATTTCTCCAAAATTAGTTCTCCTGTTTTCTTAAATTCAGTTTCAATCAATTTAATCAATTTCTCATACATTATAATATCTTCTGCAACATAAAAAGGTTTATCAATAGACACTAATTGAAGTGCCTTAGCTTTTTTATTTGTATCTTCATCTTTGAGATAATGTTCTAATCTTATAGCATCGAAAATCATTAATTTTTTGATTAGTTTTAATAGCAATTGTGTGAAATCAGCATATTTATCACTCATTAATGAAGTGTAAAGTAAGTTTATCGTGTGTTCTTCTGAAAGAGATAATAAGTAGTTTATTAAAAGCTCAAACATCTGATTTTTTGCTTCAGGGCTAATTAAACTTGAAACATATGCACTACAAATTTTTTCAAGAACTTCATTTGAAATCTCATGCACACTATTTGAAGTAATAAATTCAAAAGTTGCATCATCTAACACTAACTTACTATCTGCAACAAGCTGGATTATTTCTTTTCTTTTCCTCAATTCAATCATTTTTTCATGACTCATTACGCCAACTTTTTCTTGAGTTAAAGTTTTAGAAGTAATTTTATTTATTTCATCAAAAATAACGGCAGTTCCAGTTGCAGTAATCATAAACATTGATTTCCCTTTTCCTGAAATTTCATCAAGATCAACTCTTAGACTTAATATTCCATTTGCTCCAAGCTCATACGCCGAACGCTTTAATATTTCAATAGCTTCATAGTAAATAGATGAAAGCTGCCTTTGATAGGTTTGACTTCTACCACCAAAAACATCGCTAAATGATGCGAAAAGATCGCTAAAAAAATTTGTTCCGGCTACTACATGTGCTGATATTGGTTTAATATAACGCTTAATATTAACTCCTTCTATGTTTGGTGTTGTCGTAACTAGGATATCTTTTAGATTAGTCATGATAATTTCTTTTAATTAGGTCTATTTATGTATATTGAACTTATGGATTTTTAAAGGGTAAAATTATAAAATATATTCAATATATATCAATATTAATGTTTATATTTATAAGGATATTGTTTTTAACTATTTTAAATCCAAGCCTAAACCATAAATAATAATTTCATTTCCTATAAAAAGAAATCGCCTTTTTTTAATTATTAAGATCGGCATTGCAAATGCCATTTAGCTTTCGTGGGTGTCTAATATATCAATTGCAATTATCAATATAACAAAAAACCTAACAGGTTATAAAAACCTGGTAGGTTTACCCAACCCATCAGCAATTTATCCAGTCAGCACATTAGCAGATCAGCATATCATCTCATCATCATATTAGCATATTAGCAAATCAGCACATTATTTTTTTTTTAAAACAAAAAACCTAACAGGCTTTTGACACCTGTTAGGTTTAAGTTCACCGATAGTACAGTTGTGCATCAGCACATCATCCCATCAGCATATCAGCACATTATCAAATTATTGAATAATCAGCTTTTGAGTATAGGTCTTTTGATTGGCTTTATTCACTACATTCACGAAATAAATTCCTCTGGCAAATGAAGACACATCCACCGAATTCATTATCTGATTGGTTTCTTGTCTTACAAGAACACTTCCAACTAAAGAGTATATCTTAATTTCAGCATCCATGGCTTTGTCTAAACGAATGTTGACTTTGCCACTTGCAGGATTAGGATATAAACGGAAAGAATTGTCGGAAACGCTTATGTTTGAAACATTGTCAGGAACATTTATTATATGAATTAAATCGTTGGTATCGCGTGGAACCAATATATAACCAGAAGTGAAAGGATTCGTTGGGTCAATCTGACTCACCAATCCAATAAGATTAAATGAATCGGTAGGAGCAGGGGTTCCTTGTAAGTTACAATTTGTATACATTCTTACCGTAACCGTGTCAACACCTTTTAAGCAATAAACGGTTGCTGTGTTACCAGCAGTTACAGGCCATCCACTAACATAAGTCAAAGTATCCATGATAACTAACTGTGATTCGATGTTTTCAAACAATGTTTGTTCAACCAATGGAGTGTGTAATGCATTTCCTGATGAAATCAGCACAACAGAGTCAGGAACAATTTCTGTTAAACCATTCACCTGAGCAATTTTACCAATCACTCTTAATGAATCGCCTTCAGCAGGAACATAAGTTAAAGGTTGATTTCTGTAAACATTAATACCTGCGGTTGGGTCGAGCAGCCAGAAATTATAAGCGGTAGAAGCAGCAGTTTGTTTAAAGTTGATGCTATGTACAACACCTAAAAGTTTACAATTCACCGTTAATGAATCGGCAACACCAGTGGTTGCGTTTTCGCCGTGAACCTGAGCAATGGTATATACAGGGGGTAGGCGTAAGGTGGTGAATGTGATTTGATTTCCATAACCGTATCCAATAGCATTGTTAGCATAAGCTCTTGCATAATAGGTGGTATAATCAGTTAGGTTGGCTAAGATACTGGTAAAAGTAGCTGTGCTTGCACCCACTGAGAATGAATCGGCAACTGTTGGGTTGATATGTGTAGCCCAGCAAATACCTCTTGTAAGTACAGTGTCGCCACCATCATTAACTAATGTACCGGCAACAGATGCAGTGGTAAAGGTAATAGCAGTTGCATTAGCAGTAGTTAAAACAGGCACCACTGCAGAAGCAGCCGTAGTAAACATTGAGTCCGCTCCGTAGAAAGTTCCCAATGAGTTCACGCAATATGCTCTGTAATGATAGGTTGTATTTAAAGTTAAGTTGGTAAGATTTGCAGAATAAGCACCAGTGGTTCCTGTTGCAGTTCTGATCGAGTCTGCAGTGGTAGGATTCACTGATTGTGCATAACATATACCTCTTGAAGTAATAGGATGACCACCATCGGTTGTAACATTACCATTACATAATGCAGTATATTGAGTGATACCTGTAACTGCACCTGTTAGAACAGCAGGGTTCGAATAGTGAAATACTATATCATTTGTATCTCTTGGATAGATTCTGTAACCTGCAGTGTATGGATTGGTATTATCCACCTGAGCTTCCATTCCCGTAATCTTGAATAAAACTGTTGAGGTAGGTGCAGGTGTGCCTTGAAGGTTACAAGCAGGATAAATTCTGATGACAACCGTATCGGCAAGGTTTTTAATGGTATACACCGTAACTACGTTTCCGGCAATCGTGGGCCATCCGCTCAAATAACGCAAACTATCAATCGAAACTAATTTTGCTTCGTCTTGTTCTGTAGGTAAAGGAAGTGGTAAGGAGCTAAATAAAGGATTAAGAGTAGATATCAACACTAATGAGTCAGGAACAATTTCAGTCATACCGTTTACCTGAGCTGTTTTACCGATGATTCTAACTTTATCGCCTTGTTTAACAGTATATCCTAAATTAGTAGTTTTATAAACATTAATTCCACCGGTCGAATCCATGATGAAGAAGTTCAAGCTTGTTCCACCAGCAGGTGAAATGTAATTTATTCCATGAACGATACCTGTTAATTTACAGTTCACATTTAATGAATCAGCAACACCTGTTGTGGCATTTTCGGTATGAATTTGAGATATAGTATAAGATGGGATATATGGTTTTGTAGTAAATGTTAATTGGTTACCATAACCAGGTCCAGTTGAATTCACCGCAAAAGCACGAACATAATATAATGTATTAGGAGAAAGATTAGCAAGAGATGCAACAAAAGCGCCTAAAGTTCCGGTTTGTGTATTAATTGAATCAAGAACAGTTGGTAAAGCAACTGTGCTCCAGCAAACACCACGTGATAAAATAGTAGCTCCACCATCGTTAACAACCTTAGCAGCAGCATTGGCAGTATAAATGCCGATATTGAAGATTGAATCGGTAGTTACTACTGGTAAAGTAGCTGTTGCAGAAGTAGTAAAGGTTGAATCAGCACCATAAGCAACACCCATTGAGTTCACAGCATAAGCTCGGTAATGATATAAAGTTCCTAAAGTAAGACCTGTAAGAGTTGCGGTATAAGTACCGGTAGTCCCTGTTACCACTGAATGAGTTCCAAGAGTATCTGGATTTGCTGCAGTTCCATAAGCAATACCTCTTTGGGTAATAGCATAACCGCCTGTAGCCGTAACGTTTCCACCACAAGTAGCTCCTGTCATAGAAATACCAGTAGTGGTAGTTGTGAGAACGGTTGGAGGGGAATAAATCAAAGTTAAGTCTGATAAAGAACGAGGATACATTCTATATCCTGTTGTATAAGGAGATGTATTGTCTGATTGTGAGCCAATCCCTACCATATTAAAAGGAACAGTAGGAGCTGGAGTACCTTGTAAATTACAAGTTGTATAAATAATAATGGTAACAGCAGTGGTTCCACTTAAGGCATTAACTGTTGCAGTTGCTCCAGCCGTAACAGGCCAACCACTTACATAAGTAAGATTATTCATTTTGATTAATCTCGATTCAGTAGTATCGCTTAACGCAGTAACAACAGTTGGAGTTTGCAACGCAGCTCCTGAAGATATTTTAACAATAGAGTCAGGTGCGATTTGTGTTAAACCATTTAGTTGAGCAATTTTACCTATCACCCTTAAAGAATCACCTTCAAGTGGAGTGTATCCTAAAGTAGTAGTTTTATAAACATTAATCCCGGCGGTGTTATCCATCATATAGAAAGAATAACCTGCGGCTGCATAGTTTAATCCATGAACCACCCCTAATAATTTACAATTAACACCTAAAGAATCAGCAGCCAGTGTAGTGGCAACTTCACCATGAACTTGTGAAATCGTATAAGTTGGAATAAATAATTTTGTTGTAAAAGTTAATTGGTTACCATAAGATGTTCCAATTGCATTGGTGGCATAAGCTCTAACATAATAAAGTGTACTTGAACTAAGATTACTTAGATTTGCAGTATAAGCTCCTGTGGTACCTGTTTGTACAAAAATTGAATCGGTAATAGTTGGATTTGCAACCTTACTCCAGCAAACGCCACGAGTTAAAATAGCAGAACCTCCATCATTTACTACAGTTGCAGCAGCATTAGCTGTGAATATGCCAATATTAAAAATAGAATCAGTTGTTAATACAGGAGCAACAGCACCAGCTGAGGTTGTGAAAGTTGAATCGGCTCCAAAAGCAATACCAGTTGTGTTTACTGCATAAGCTCTGTAATGATATAATGTACCTGAAGTAAGTCCTGAAAGTATGGCACTAAAAGTGCCGGTAGTTCCCGTTACTACAGAATGAGTGCCAACAGTGTCAGGATTTACAGTTGTGCCATAACATATTCCTCTTTGCGAAATTGTTGACCCACCTGCAGCAGTAACATTTCCTCCACAGGTAGCACCTGTCATTGAAATATTAGTAGTTGAGGTTGTAACAACTGTAGGAACAACTAAGTTGTAAGTAATATCTGCCAAATAGCGCGCATACATTCTATACCCAGAAGTATAAGGATTTGTTGCGTCTAATTGCGAACCAATACCAATCATATTGAAAGTTACAGTTGGTGCAGGTGTTCCCTGAATATTACATGTTGTATAAATGATGATAGTTATAGTATCATTTCCATGTTTTGCCAAAACGGTAGCTGTGGCTCCCGCAGTAGCAGGCCATCCACTAATATAAGTTAAGTTATTATACTTAATTAATCTTGATTCTACGGTATCACTAATTTGTGTGGTTTGAATAATTGGAGTTTGTAATGATCCCGTTGTGATTTTTACAATTGAATCGGGAACGATTTCTGTCAAACCACTTACTTGAGCAATTTTTCCAATCACTCTTAATGAATCACCTTCAACAGGTGTATATCCTAATGAAGTGGTTTTATAAACAAATATACCCGCATCACTATTCATCATATAAAATGAGTATCCTGTGGCAATGTAATTTAGTCCATGAACCACACCAATTAATTTGCAATTAACATTTAAAGAATCGGCAACTCCTGTTGCAGCAACTTCAGTATGAATTTGTGGAATAGTATAGGTGGGAACAAATACTTTGGTAGTCAAACTAACATCGGTGCCATAAGTTGTTCCAACAGAATTAGTAGCAAAAGCTCTAACATGATAAGTTGTGTTAGAAAGTAAAGTTGCAACATCAGCTGTCATTGTTCCTGTGGTTCCGGTAAGATGAACTACACTGTCGGTTAATGAAGGGTTTGCAACCGTGCTATAGCAAAAACCTCTTGCCGTAACTGCTGCACCACCATCACTAATGACATTGCCATTTAAAGTTGCAGAAAAATAGGTTAAATTGGTGGCTGCCGCTGTTGTAACAACCGGGGCAACTGCACTTGTAGGCGTTGAAAATACGGAATCAATTCCATAAGTTGTTCCAATGGCATTCGTGGCATAAGCTCGATAATGATATATTTTACCCATTATTAATCCGGATAAATTACTTGAATAAGCGCCAGTAGTCCCCGGTTCTGTCGTAAAATGATTAGTAAGCGTTGGAGAAGCAATTGTATCATAACAAATACCTCTAGCAAGGATTGCAGAACCACCATCAGTGATTACATTTCCATTACAAGTAGCAGAATTTGGAGTAAGATTGCTAAAAGTTCCGCTTGTTACTTGTGGGGCGACATAATAACCTAATGCACTATACCAGGAAGTTCCTATTCTGATTTCATCAACATTAGCGTATACAAGATTGGTAGTAGTACCTTGCCTTAATGCTACAGACAAGGCTGTGTCAAGATCTGCAGAAGTCATATCTGTGGCTTTCAAGGTTGGAGCACCTTCCGCTCCAAACGTTGGATTAATAAATAAGGCTACACTATCGTTAGTTGCTCCTGTTATAAATTGATAACGAACAACTATTAAATAAGTAGAATCAATTGGATATGTTGATGCTGTATAAACAGCTCCAAGGTTTCCTTTTGCAATACCAAAACCTATTAGAGATGGATTGGTGGTACTTTTTCTAACATAAACACGACCACAATAAGTTGTTGCATTATTTTTTAAATGTATAAAATAATCACCCCCTGTGGCAGTTGCCAAAGCTGAATCTATTTTTACTAATGCAGACATATAAACATATCCACTGGTAACTCCAGGGAATGTGTGATTGATATCCTGACCTGTGTTTTTAACATAGGCACTGTTGCCAGCGGAAACAGGATATTGAGGGTAAGAAAGGGAGCCACTTTTTACAAGAATCGTATTGATCCCTGCACTGTGAGCAACCCAACCATGACCAGTTAAAGAATCCCCTGCGGGATAATTAAACTGCTCATTAAACAATAATGACTGAGCATACAATTGAATTGTTAGCATGCTCAACATTAAAAAAGAAAATGTGAAAATGATTTTTCTCATAGAATAATGATTAATGATTAAGGATTAAATTATGGGCAAATATCGGTATTTATTTTGTAATAATAACGCCTGATTAATTTTTTTTAAGAAATTCAGTCATTTTACCTACAGAAAGCAAAAATGTTTGTTCAGAAAACGATATTTTCATTGGTCGAAAATGAAGTTTCTATTCTATTATTTCAACGATATTTCATTCTTTTCCCTAAATTTGCTCAAAAAAAATGTCAATTGCTTCTTCTATTTTTCAGTTGAAAAATATCCTTCCGCAAAGTGTTCAACTCATAGCTGTTTCTAAGAAAAGAACCATCGAAGATATTATGTGGGCTTATACAGCAGGCCAATGTTTGTTTGCCGAAAATCGTGTGCAGGAAATTGTTTTAAAATATGAACAATTGCCAGATGATATACAATGGCATTTCATCGGCCATCTTCAAACTAATAAGGTTAAGTTTATAGCTCCATTTATTGATCTGATTCATAGTGTTGACAGTCTGCGCTTATTAAAGGAAATTGACAAAGAAGCTCTGCTAAATAATCGTCAGATTGATTGTTTACTCGAATTTCATATTGCGGAAGAAGAATCAAAGTTTGGGCTTAATATGCAGGAGGCTGTTTCAATTTTAGAAAGCCATGATTTTCATCAAATGCAAAACATCAGACTTATTGGGGTTATGGGAATGGCTACTTTGACGGATGATGTTACCCAAAACAGGACTGAATTCAGAAAATTAAAGGATATTTTCACCCAGTTGAAAAGCAAATATTTTTTTGATAAAGATATTTTTAAAGAAATATCAATGGGAATGTCTGATGATTTTGAAGTCGCTATTGAAGAAGGAAGCAGTATGGTAAGAATTGGCACAGCAATTTTTGGAGAAAGACATTAAAAACATCTATGCTTAATAATTTAAAATCATTTTGAAACGATATCGCGAAAATATTCCTGAGCATATCAGATTTGTTTTAAGTGTTTATACCTTTTCACTTTTGTTTTTCTTTATATTTCGATTTTTGTTGTTTCTGACTCAATATGAACAGGTTTATACTATAACGGAAAATCGAAATTCTTTAATACTATCTGCGTTTTTAATGGGATTAAGGTTCGATTTAGTAGTTACGGGTTATTTAATGATGGTGCCTGTAATAGTATTAAGCATAAGCAAATTCATTAATCTTAAATATCATTTTATTGCAAAAGTTGTTTCGATAATAATTGCCATTGAGTTTTTCTTTGCCTTCCTGATTTGTGCTGCCGATATTCCTTTTTATGCTCAGTTTCTTTCTCGTTTTAATGTTTCGGCTTTTAATTGGCTTGACTCTCCTTTGTTTATGTTCGAAATGGTGTTTCAGGAAGTCAAATATTGGATTTTCTTTTTGCCATTTATTATTCTCATTTTAATTTTCTGGAAAAT
Source organism: Bacteroidota bacterium (assembly GCA_037144095.1). Taxonomy (GTDB): domain Bacteria; phylum Bacteroidota; class Bacteroidia; order Bacteroidales; family CAIXTV01; genus CAIXTV01. Next base: position 8,206 of record JBAWXL010000073.1, on the reverse strand, counting down.
TCTTTTCAAGTTTTATCGTAAGTTTATAATAACATCATTGGCAATAGAAAAACAGACACTTGTAAAATTGTGTCGCGAAATATTACTTTCTCTTATTTTACTGCTTTTAATGTTTGTGGGTATTAGAGGAAGGTTAAACCAAAAATCACCTATTCATACAGGGACTGCTTTTTTCTCGCAATATACTTTTCTAAATCAATTGGGTTTAAATCCTGTATTTACCCTCTTTGAAAGTTGGATTAATGTAAATAAACATGAAGATAAACTGCTAAGCCTTGTAAGTCCTAATGAAGCATTAAGAACAATTATAAACACTTTTTCCGATAAACCTAACTTACCTAATATCTCACCTATTGCTAGACAGATTCTTTATGATCATCCTTTGAAAGCAAATGTGGTTTTAATTATTATGGAAAGCATGACAGCAGACAATATGGAGCATTTTGGGAATAAACAACCTTTGACTCCATTCCTAGATTCTTTGGCAAATCATTCAATTATGTTTTCAAACGTTTATACTGCTGGTATTCATACATGTAATGGTTTGTTTTCTACCTTGTATTCCTATCCTGCACTCCTTAGAAAACATCCGTTGAATGTATATCCCATCCCTACTTATTCAGGTTTGCCGAATGTATTACAAGCGAATAATTATCAAACTGTATATGTAACTACACACGATGAGCAGTTTGATAATATGGGAGGATTCTTTCTCAATAATGGTTTTAATTCAATTGTTTCTCAAAAAGACTTTCCTTCTGACTTAGTTAAAAGTACTCTGGGTGTACCCGATCATACTATGTTCGATTTGCTAATGCCAAGATTAGATTCAATGTATAATACAAGAAGACCCTTTTTTGCTTGTTTTCTTACGGCAAGCAATCATGGACCATATATAATCCCTGATAACATTGATTTCATTCCACATTCTTCAAACAAGCTTGATATGGCGGTTGAATATGCAGATTGGTCGTTGCAGCACTTTATTAATTCAGCATCGAAAAAGCCATGGTTTGGGAATACGCTCTTTGTCTTTATTGCCGATCATGGTGCGAGCAAAGAGAATAATTTCGTAATGCCCCTTTCGTATCATCATAGTCCGTTTATTATTTATGCCCCTGTACTTTTCCCTGATCCAACATCAATTCCTTCCCAGGGAAGTCAGATGGATGTTTTTCCAACTGTAATGGGATTGCTAAAACAGACATACATAAACAATACATTTGGAATAGACTTGCTCAATCAAAAGAGAAAGTATGTGATGATAAGTGCCGATGATAAAATAGGCTGCCTGGATGATAAGTATCTATATGTGTATTATATGAATAATGGCGAATATCTTTATAACTACAAAGGCGTTGATATTGTCAATCACATAGATTTATACAGAAGCAAAGCAGATAGTATGAAGCATTTTGTTTTTTCCACCATTAATTCAGCATGGTGGTTAATTCAAACGCAAAAAACTAAAGTAAATAAATAACAAAGAACAATTTATTTACCTTAATCTGTCAGTCGACTTAATTAGTTTGTCGTCTTTACGAATTGCTTTATTAGCTAACAATATGAAAATAAATGATACTATTGGTAAGTATATCGTAACGTTATAATCTACAGCAGGGTTATCACCAAATTGATTATTGAAGATAAAATCGGGATAAATCCAAAAAACAAGTATCAATAGTATCAAAATAAAAAGAAAATTAAGCATGCATAATTTGATTTGCATGGCGCGATTTTTATAAAAGAAAATAGTGATAATTGAAATTAATATGCTCATGCTTGCAAGAATTGCTATTGGAAAAGTGTAAATTGTAGTAGTTCCATCCGTGAGTTTCCATATATAGAAATCCCAAATACCAGGAAAATCTGCAATTTGAAAAAAGAACAATAAACTCATTATCAATGCTGAAAGAAATAAATATACACTTTGTATTCTTTGTATCATAACACTTAATATTTTTAACAAAAATACAAATATATTTGAATTAACAAATAAACAGATATTTCATTAATGGCAATGCATCTTTGTATTGGATTAATTCGCAAACTTTTTTAATGTTCATTTGTTGTGTTTCAAATGATACAACCTAAACAATAATTTTAACAAAAAGCTTTTTAGTCTCAATTATTAAAACAATAGATTATTCATTTTTAATTTTTGGGTTCATCATAAAATTCTACTTTTGTATTCATATAATTTATAGAAATTGACATTAACTGAACTCAATCAGGATGAAAAAGCCATTGTTCTTAAAGTAAAAGGACGTGGAGGTTTTCGTAAGCGCATACTCGAAATGGGTTTTGTGTATGGAAAGGTGATTACTGTTGTCAAAAAAGCACCTCTCAACGATCCTGTTGAATATGAAATCATGGGTTATAAAGTTTCTCTTCGAAACAGTGAAGCCAACCTGATTGAAGTGTTTCGTTGTTCGAAGGAGACCAAGGATGATGTTACTGAATATAGAGGAACTATTGATGAACACTCAACCAAACGGCAGGGAAGCAGCAATCCGATGGCAATTAACGTTGTTTTAGTTGGGAATCCCAATTCGGGGAAGACAACCTTGTTTAATGAAGCTTCAGGCGCTCATGAAAAAGTGGGTAATTATTCCGGTGTAACTGTTGAAGCAAAGCGTTCCCGTTTCCGATATAAAAAATATGAAATAAATTTGGTAGACTTGCCCGGAAGTTACTCTATTACTTCCTACACTCCCGAAGAGTTGTTTATTAGGAAATATATTTTAGAAGAAATTCCTGATGTGGTTGTCAATGTGATTGATGCTTCCAATTTGGAACGCAATTTATATCTCACAACCCAGCTCATTGATATGGACATAAAAGTGGTGGCAGCCCTCAATATGTTCGACGAAATGCAACACAAAGGTGATGTTTTCGATTATGAAATGCTGGGGAAGATGATTGGGATACCATTTGTGCCCACCATCAGCTCGAAAGGAAAAGGCGTCGACGAATTGTTTGATAAGATTATACAGGTATATGAAGATAAAGAGCAAAGTATTCGTCATGTGCATATTAATTATGGTCAGGATATAGAAAAGGCCATTGTCAATATACAACAGAAAATAAAAATACCTGAAAATATTGAAATCACCACCCGGGTTTCACCACGTTTCATGGCAATTCAATTGCTCGAAAAAGACCAACAGGAGAATGAACGTTTGCAACTCACTTCTAATGCTGCGGATATAACAGAAGTTGTCAATCGCGAAATCGACAAATTGGAAAAGGAATTTAAAAATACTACCGATACCCTAATTACTGAAGCAAAATATGGTTTCATTGCAGGCGCTTTGCTGGAAACTCTCAAACCTGGCGAAAACCGCAGCTTTAAGCGATCTGAAATCATTGATTTGATTGTCACCCATAAGGTTTTCGGTTTCCCGATATTCTTTTTCTTTATGTGGTTTATGTTTTGGGCAACCTTCACAATAGGCTCCTATCCGATGAATTGGATTGAAAGTTTGGTCCAGAGCATTTCTTCACTTATCAGTTCAAATATGCAGCCGGGGATGTTTAAAGATTTGCTGGTTGATGGTATTATCAGTGGAGTAGGAGGGGTTATTGTTTTCTTGCCCAACATTTTGTTGCTCTTCTTTTTCATTTCCATTATGGAAGATACTGGCTATATGGCAAGGTCTGTTTTTATTATGGATAAAGTGATGCATAAGGTGGGTCTGCATGGGAAATCTTTCATCCCCTTGCTCATGGGATTTGGCTGCAATGTCCCTGCAGTGATAGCCACCCGCACCCTCGAGAATAAAAACGACCGTTTAATCACGATGTTGATTAATCCTTTTATGTCGTGTAGTGCCCGTTTGCCGGTGTATATATTAATGATTAGTGCGTTTTTCCCAAAGAACCCCGGATTAATGCTGTTAATCATTTACTCTATCGGAATATTAATCGCCGTGAGTGCTTCTCTGTTGATGAAAAAGACAATTTTTAGGATTGATCATGTTCCTTTTGTTATGGAATTGCCACCTTATCGTATGCCTACCCTTAAGTCAATTGTTCGTCACATGTGGGACAAAGGGGCACAATATGTTAAGAAAATCAGTGGGGTTATTTTGCTGGCAACCATAGTGATTTGGGCTTTGGGTTATTTCCCTTTGAATACAAATCTGAAAGATGAAATTATCCGTAAAAAGGAAAAGGCAAACGTCGAATACTTGAATCAAATCAAACAAACACCCCCGGGCGATACTGCATTAATTTCCAAAATTGAACAATTGCATCAAAATGAACTTTCTGCTCATGAAGTTGAACTCTTATCAGTAAGGCTTGAGAATTCATACATTGGGAAAATTGGCAAAAGCATACAGCCAATTATGTCGCCTTTGGGTTTCGATTGGAAGATGACAATATGTGTGTTGGCAGGAATTCCTGCAAAAGAAGTTATCGTGAGCACCATGAATGTGTTATATCATAAAAACACTTCAAGTGCTGGATATTCTGATCAATCGCTTGAGAAAAGATTGAAAGATTCATCACAAGGCTCGGGAATGAACCGCCGGGCGGCTTTTGCATTTATGATATTTGTGTTGCTTTATTTCCCTTGTGTGGGTACTTTAGTGGCGATTGCCAATGAGTCGGGAAGTTGGAAATGGAGTGCTTTCTCATTAGGTTACTCTACATTAATTGCGTGGCTTATGGCAATGTTGATGTATTTTATAAGTGGATTATTTTTATAAACCATGAAAGAGTTTTTTCAGGATAAAGATGTTCTGTTTTATATGATGTTGATTTCAGCTATCATCATCATCAGGGTGCCTGTTATCGGAAAATATTTTAGGGTTTTCAACACGCTGATTCATGAAAATGCCCATGCAGTGATGGCTTTGTTGCTGAATGGAAGTATCAAACGTATGGAATTGTTCAGCGACCTTTCAGGTTCTGCAACTACAACAACGAAAAGTAAATTTGCAACTATAATAGTTTCATTTGTGGGATATCCTGCTGCTTCTTTTTCTTCCTTATTGATGCTATTTTTAATACAAAAACACTTCTATACTGAACTGCTTATTGGCATACTTTTCCTTAGCGTTATCAGTTTGATTTTTTTTGTTAGGAATAAATATGGCATCATCTGGTTGATGATTTTCATTGTCCTGAATTCATTGATGTATTATTCAGATTCAGATATACTGATTTTCCTTTTTCTGCTGTTTCTTAGCTTTATTGTTCTCGCCGAATCAACAGTTTCATCAGTTGAACTGTTTTTCATAGCACTTAAAAACTCTTCAAAAGCCGGGGATGCAACTAATTTGAAAAAATCGACTCATATTCCGGCTATCATCTGGTGTTTTCTTTTTGTGGTTATTTCAGCTTATGTGTTGTATTTAGCCGTATCTATTTATTTCCCTTATCTCAATAAATTATGCTAATCTGGCAAGAAATATTAACCGCTTTTGTTTTAGTCATCGTATTAGCTATTATTGTTTATAAGATAATGAAATACATAAGAAATCCTCTTAAAGCCTGCCACGATTGTTCTTCATCATGTGGCGATTGCTCATTGTTGGAATTGAAAAAAGAAATTGAAAGTAAGAAGAAGAAATAGTTTAAAATAATTACAATAATATAAACCTCTAAAAAACACACTAATGTCAGTACTTGTTGAATTTGCCATGTTTCCAACCGATAAGGGAGAAAGCGCCAGCCCTTATGTAAGTCGAATTATTCAAATGATTTCGCAATCGGGTATTCCCTATAAACTCACCCCTATGGGCACAGTTTTCGAAACGGATGATATGCACATTGCACTTGATTTGATTGAGAAATCATATATGTTGCTTCAACCCGATTGCAATCGGGTGTATTCAACAGTTAAGTTCGATATTCGTAAGAATGTTGAGAATTGTATGGAGAAAAAAATAAAATCTATCGAAAACAAAATCGGGAAGATAAATACTTAAGCTGTTTGACTGAAGTAGTGAAGTCCTAAGCTAATTTCAGTTTTCCGAATGCTGACTTTTTATTTATTATAGAAATTAGTGCTTTCGAATATTTTATCGGCTGATTTGGCAATGAAGCCCGAATAGAGTTTGCAATTGGCGCCAATATAGCGTTTTGCAAATTCATAATAGCAGGAGGGAATTTCATAAGTCCCTTCGGTAAACTCAACTGTAACAAGACCTGAACGAATACTCGATTGCTCTAAAAGTTCAGCCGGACTGCCTTTCACTTCGCCGCCTGCATCGTTGATGCTGAACTGATGTTGTTTGAGGAATTCATTTAATAGCCTTATATCATTATATTTTTTAAGCGAATTGATGCTTACTGTGAAATGGTTGGCTCTGAAACCAAACACATAGAGCCAGGCAGCATACTCCGATTCGGCTAAGAGTTGCTGATAGACGGCAAATGAAGGCATACCCCACAAATTGCCCGAAAAAATGAGGTCGGGAGAACTGAGAATTTCCTGAGGAAGTTTATCAATAATACTTTTTATGGTCTGTTGAAGAAATGGACTGAAATCTTTGGTCTTCAACTGACTGATGAACACACGGGGGGCATCTTTATAGCAGGGATGTTCGAAGTGGCGGGCAAAGAGGTGTTTTTCTTCGAATTCATAGGATGACATATAAATATAGCCGGCACGAATAAATGCTTTGGAAAGCACATCAATGTTGATTCTTGAGTCGTCGAAGGTGCGAAATGCGATGTGGTCGTTTTCAATTGTTTCACCTTCTGAAATTAAAAGATCGTATACTTTTTTTACGGCAGGATTTTGTTCTGTATAATCCTTCCATAATCGGTCGAAAATGGTTTGAAGTTGCATGTTGAAAGTTTTACTTTAAACATTGATGCGTTGAAAAGGTTCAAAGTAAATCTTTATTAAGCAAATCGGGGCGGCGAAGTAAAGTTTTTTGATAAGCCTGATCGTTTTGCCATTTTTTAATCTCTTTCTCATTGCCCGAAAGGAGGATGTCGGGGACTTTTAAACCACGAAAATCGGCAGGACGAGTATAAACAGGAGGCGAAAGGATGTCGTTTTGAAACGAATCGGATAGGGCTGAAGTTTCATCGTTAAGCACTACAGGGATGAGCCTTACAAGGGCATCGGTAAGCACAGCTGCAGCCAGTTCGCCACCTGAGAGGACATAATCGCCGATAGAAATTTCCCTGGTAATGTAATGATCGCGAATGCGTTGGTCGATGCCTTTGTAGTGACCGCAAAGCAGCATGAGGTTTTTGGACATGGAAAGCTCATTGGCAAGTCCTTGCTTTAAGGTGGTGCCATCGGGAGTCAGATAAATAATCTCATCAAACTTGGTTTCCGATTGCAGATGCTCAATACAATTCACAATGGGTTCAATCATCATCACCATGCCAGGGTCGCCGCCATAAGAGTAATCGTCTACGTTGCGGTGCTTTAGGGTAGAATAGTCGCGTATGTCGTGAAGATGGATTTGAACCAAATTTTTCTCTTGTGCCCGTTTAATAATAGAATGACTAAAGGGACCAGCGAACATATCGGGGAAAATGGTGAGTATATCAATTTGCATGGGGCAAAGATAGTAAATTTGTAAGATACAGGCTGAAGGGGACTAGGTGGAAGGCTGAAGGAGGTGTTTAGGCTATTAGACTTTTAGCATTTTAGACTTTTAGGGAATGGACAGTTGACGAATTAGGGAATAGATGATTTAAGATTTGGGATTTAGAAGATTGGAGATGTTGCTTTACTCTTTTTAGTAATGGTTTAGAATAAATTAGAAAATAATCATAGCATCTTAGTTGAGATATGAAATGATGTAGTAGTTATATAAAAGTTAGAATAAATTGTTCGAGTTAACTTAGAAAAGGGAATGAATTATATTGTAGAGAAACTGAATTTATTATATGGTATATAGAATGCTATAGTAGAGGAACCGTACATATTAGTTAATATTCATACTTCATTAGAAATGATGTTATTAATAATAGATAATGATTAATGTTCAATAGTAATGATATCAAATTCAATAGTAAAAGAACAGAATAATATAGCAAAGATATGGAATGAAAAAGTAGAGAAAGCGAGTAAAATAGTAGAAATAAATAATAAAATAGTAGAGGATGCGAATAAAATAAAAGTAGCATCGAAATAATAAGTAAATGAATATAACTAAATAGTAATTGTATAGCAAATAATAGCAGAGAATGCGAATAAATAAGAAGAAGATTAGATAGTAATAGTAGA
>JBAWXL010000072.1:0-17729 GCA_037144095.1 Bacteroidota bacterium | reverse complement strand
ACGGTTTTATTGACTTTGAACAACACGGCAGCCTGAAAAATGTCCATTAAGCCCAAAATTGCGAAATTAGAGACTTTTAAAAAAGTCTGCCGTTCCTAAATGATGAAATTATGTCTGATGAAAATAATTGATTTCTGCCTTAAAAAATAATAGAAACAAAAAGGCTTACCTGCAGGTGAGCTTTTTTTAATTGACAAGGGAAAATGGAGAATTGACAATGGGGGGAAAAGATGTATCTTTGTGGTGGGATAAACTTTGAGGAAAATATTTGAATACAAGAAAAAAGTGATAAAAATACGAATTAATGGAACTAATAATACAACTTGTTATTGATACGATTTTGGTAATTATTATTGCCATGATATTTGTTGGCATTTTGCTTTATTGGGATAAAAATAGAAAAAGTGAAATAACCGATATTATTGATAAAAAAATACTCAAATTGAAATTTAAAAGAAATTGTTTTTATGTAGTTGAGACTATTATTTTCTTTTCAATGTTTATTCATTTGGGGATTTTTATTATTTCAGGATTAATTTCCGGGGAATATCCCGGATTATCATTAAATAATGGTTTTGGAGGTATTTTGGGTATTATCATGAGTATGATTTTTTTGATTATACTTTTTTGGTTTTCTGTTCCTAACATTATTATCCTGTTCCAGTTTTATGAATGTGAATTAGGAAGAACAATAGTGTTTGACAAAGCAAACAGGACGATTGAATTATATCAAAATAATGCTAAGACTATTATACGAAATGAAGATATTACATGCGTTGTTTATCATGAGCAAAAATTATTTGCATACAGAGGACCCAAAGAATGGAACTATTTAGAAATTAGATATTTTAAAAATTCCGTACTTATTATTACTGATTTATTGATGGGGGCCAATATACTTTCTCCTCTTGAACCAGTATTTAAAGGAGTAAAAAGAGAGTACAAGGAAAAAGTTTTCAATAGAATCATTTAAGCGTTGAATCTAAAAGATATAGTGAAGCTCCTAATTTGCAATTTTGCTTTGAAACAAATGATAATTTGGAATTAGTATCGGTCAATCTATTTTAGGTATTGAAAGGTTTAAGTCACCTTTTCCCCTGCGGAAAATCAGTCTGATGTAAAATAAATTTTGTTTCAAGGCGTTAATGTATACTTTTGTAAGCTAAATGAAACATTTTATATTCTCTCTTTTAATTTCTCTTGTGTTTATTTTGCCTCTAAAACAGGCTTATTCACAAAAAACACTTGTCGATTCGGCTGCCTTCGTCACCCTTATTTATGCCACCTATCAATATCAATTTCCGGGCGGCGATATGGTGAATCGTTTTGGCAGCAACTCCAATATCGGCGGTGGTGTTTCTTTTAAAACCAAATCGAACTGGATTTTCGGACTCGAAGGGGGTTATATTTTTGGCGATGTTGTGAAAGGCGGCGACCATCTTTTTTCAGGAATTTCTACTTCGGATGGAAACGTTATTGACGGAAACGGAATTTTTGCCGAAATTCATTTATACGAAAGAGCCTATCATTTTCAGTTGAAAGCCGGCAAGGTATTTCCGATCTTGGGTTCAAATCCCAATTCGGGATTATTGATTATGGCAGGCGCCGGTTTTCTGGAGCATAAAATTAGAATCGAAAACCCCGACAACACAGCGCCTCAAATTAAAGACGATTACAAAAAGGGCTATGATAAATTGTCGAACGGATTGATGTTCAACGAAACCATTGGCTATCTTTATATGGGAAAACGCCGCCTCACCAACTTTTTCATTGGCTTAGAATTTATGCAGGCGTTCACCAAAAGCCGCCGCAGTTACGATTTTAACCTGATGGGAAAAGACAATACAAACCGCACCGACCTGTTATCGGGCTTCCGCGTGAGTTGGATTATTCCGCTCTACGACCGCGGACAAACGCATTATTATATTAACTAAACCCCATGTTTTTGCTCTATAATGCTGCCATCAGACTGTTTCGGGTATTGATTTGGTTGTCATCTTTTACGCAAACCAAAACCCGTCAGTGGATTTTGGGACGCAAGCATTTGCTTCAACAATTAGAGGCAATAGATTTTTACAAACATCCCATTGTTTGGTTTCATTGCGCTTCCCTGGGCGAGTTTGAGCAGGGTCGGCCTGTGATAGAGCAGTTTCGCGCAGATTTTCCTCAATATAAAATCTTATTGACTTTTTTTTCGCCATCGGGCTACGAGGTCAGAAAAAATTATCAGGGAGCCGATTTCGTTTTCTATTTGCCTCTTGATACGCCTTCCAATGCGCGGCGATTTGTCGAAATCGTTCGTCCAAAATTGGTGTTTTTTATTAAATATGAGTTCTGGTTTAATTATCTGAAATATCTGAGAGCAAACAACATTCCGCTGTTTTATGTTTCGGTTATCTTTCGTCCGCAGCAAGTGTTTTTCAAATGGTATGGGGGCTGGTTTCGCAGGCAAATTCAGCAGGCAAGCCATTTCTTTTTGCAAAATGAGGCATCAGCTTTGCTGCTTCAATCTATTGGCATACCACAATTCAGCATAAGTGGCGACACACGTTTCGACCGCGTGCATGCCATTGCACGCTCTGCCCCTGCCAATCCTCTGATTGTGGCTTTCACACAGCATCATCGCATCGTTTTGCTGGGCAGTTCGTGGGAAGAAGACGAGCAGCTTATTCAATCTGTTTTTCATGATTTGCCTGCCGACATTAAGCTCATCATTGCCCCGCATGAACCTTCGGCAAAGCATGTTCAGCAAATTCATCAGTTGTTTTCCTTTCCTGTTATAAATTATTCGGAACTGAATGCCGAAAATGCTGCTCAGCATAAGGCAGTTTGCATTGATCCTATCGGAATGCTTTCTTCTTTATATCAATATGCCCACATTGCCTTTATCGGTGGGGGTTTTGGAAAGGGCATTCATAATGTGTTGGAAGCGGCAACTTTTGGCAAACCCGTTGTGTTTGGTCCGAATTATCAAAAATTCGCGGAAGCCGTTGAACTTATTGGAACCGGAGGGGCATTTAGCGTCAGAAATTCATCTGATTTGTTGCCTGTTTTGCAACAACTGTTTTCTGAAGATGAATTTTATAAGAAAACCTCACAGGCTGCAAAACAGTATGTTGAAAGCAAAACAGGTGCTTGTAAAATCATACTCGAACATACGAAGGAAGCATTGCAAATTCAGTAAAAGAAACGACTAATAGGAAGTTACAAATTCCAAATAGGATTTCTTTAATCTTTCTTACTGATAGCTTTTAAATTTACGCTGGAATATTTTAATAAAAGATGTTTTGCATCTGAGTTATAGCAGGCTGAGCTTTACCTGACAATCATTACAATCTGTCAGGCTTCTTGTTTATAAAACAAATCTTACATTAAATAGCTTCCTGCACCACCTGATTCAAATCTTTTACTTGTTTTTCAAGCACAATCTGACATCTCGAGAAATTGTTTACAGGCCATCCGCCCCATAAAATATAGTTTCCATTATTGTCTTTTGTATTGTAAACAGCAGTAGTTTTATCATCAAAAGTCCAGATCATAGTATTGTTATTGTTTTCAAACGAAACGCCAACATCCATAAATTTGTGATAAATCACCACATCGAGATAATTCTGTGCAATGCCCAGCATATTTAGCAAAAACGTTAGTGTTTTCTGTCCCGGCAAGCCTTCGAGTTTCATTTCAAGAGTGAAACGGTCAACCACACCCCCTGCCACAAAGAATTCGCCACCGCTAAAATCGAGACCCGCATAATTAAACACCTGATCGATAGTAGAAGCAATTTCGGTATATTTATTATCGCCATACACCAAATACATGGTCACAGGAGCCGCAGTTGAAATAACCGTATTATCACTACTTAAATGATAAGCCGTAATAGGGAAGTTGAAACGGTTCACAATATCAAGTCCGGCAGAGGTGTACACATGCGAAACAGTCCAAACCCCTTCCATTCGGGTTTTAGTGGCAATTTGTTCTTTTTCACAAGAAGTTAAAAACAACATGCTAACGAAGCATATTAATACGTAAAATGTGGTCAAGCTTAATCTTTTCATGTTTTTTATCTTTTTTCGGTTGTTTAATACAAATATAGTTCCAAAATAATTCTAAATGAACCTTTCGGGGAAATTTTGTTCAAAATTAATATTTCTATTCAAACCACAATGATTTTTTTCCTAGGTTAATGTAAATGATCGTTAACTTTGCCTTCAAATTACTGATGATCTAAACAAAACTAAAACCGCATATCAAAACTGGTGGAACATGAAAAGTAAGGAATATGAATGGGTTCAGGAGGCTAATCAACATTTAGAAATAAATTTTGATACTGGTGATGTGCTACTTGTCAAAAACAATGTGTAATTTTGTACTATTAAAATTAAAAATTATGTGTATTCAAAGTGTATTGTTAGGAATGCTTGGTTCGCAGGAAATCATACTGGTTGGCATTATTGTTTTATTGTTATTTGGTGGTAAAAAAATTCCTGAACTCATGAGAGGTTTAGGGAAGGGTGTTTCGGAATTTAAAAAAGCGAAAGAAGCTGCCGAAAACGAAATTAACGATGTGAAGTTAAACACGCCTCCAAAACAAGATAGTAATCCAATTACTCCTCCGCCATCTGATCCTACTTCTTCTCCCAAACAATAAGTTTGAGAAACTTTTATGTTTAATTGGTTCAGGAAATCTGAGAGAAAATCTTCTGAAGAGTTAAATTTTTGGGAACACATTGATGTTTTCAGAAAGTACCTTATAAGAAGTGTTATAGCTTTGGCTGTATTCAGCATTGCTGCTTTTTTTTTGAAACGATTTATATTTGATGTTCTTATTCTCGGACCTAAGAATCCCGATTTTATTACCTATAGAGTTTTTTGTTATTTAGGAGATAAACTCAACATTGAAGGCTTGTGCATCGAAAAATTGCCCATTACACTGATAAATCTTGAAGTGGGGGGGCAATTTAAAGTGCATATCCTTATCTCTTTTATTGTTGGGTTGATGGTAGCAATTCCTTTTTTGTTGTATCAGTTGTGGTTGTTTATTAAACCTGCTTTGTATGAGCACGAATTAAAATATTCGAGAATTACAATAATATATATATTATTATTATTTGCAGTTGGGGTGCTTTTTGGATATTATGTCATTTTGCCACTTACCATTAATTTTCTCCTAACCTACGAATTGAGTGCCGAAATTGTAAATCAAATAAATATTAACTCCTACATTTCTACTGTAACCACACTACCATTAGCTACCGGTTTGGTTTTTGAAATGCCGGTATTGATATTTTTTCTATCAAAACTAGGTATTTTAACCCCTGCTATTCTTAAAAAATATCGTCGCCACTCTATTGTGGTTAACTTTTTCATTTCTGCTATAATTACTCCTTCCGTTGATATGTTTACCCAAACTATTGTGGCAATCCCTTTGATTATGCTATACGAACTTGGTATTGTGGTTTCCAAAAGAGTGTATAAAAGGAAAATGGAAAGAGAAAAAAAAGAAGAGCAGGAAGATAGCCAACAGGCTTTTGGTGGATAAATTGAATTTTTATATACTTTTACTCAGTTTTTAAAACATATCCAAATGAATAAAATAGTTACATTTTTATGTTGTTTGTTTCTCATACAAACATATTCTCTTCAAGCACAAAACATGCCTCATCAGCTTACTGATGAAGAAAAACTTTTGATGCCATCATTTCTCAATCAAACTTTTCTTCCCGATAAATCGATGGAGAAAGTGGCTTTTACTCCGCCTCCTTATACCGGTCTTCGTTCGATGGCTGAATGGGAAGAAATTCAAGCGCTGATTATTACCTGGACAACTTATACTTCTATTTTGCGTGATATTGTAAAAAGTGCTGTGAACGAATGTCTGGTGTATATCAATTGCTCCGACTCTGCATCGGTGAAAACTTATCTTACTTCAGGTGGGGTGAATCTTACCAACGTTCGATATATCATTGCGCCTTATAACAGTGTTTGGTGTCGCGATTATTCGGCAAATAATGTGTACACCAATCAGGTTGATTCTCTAATTCTTGTGGATTGGAAATATAATCGCCCAAGTCGTCCAAGCGATGATACGCTTCCTCGTGCATTAGCTAAACGAACGGGTTTGCAACTGTTTGAAATGAGTGCTTCTCCTAATTTGCTTATTGCTACAGGAGGGAATTATATGTGCGATGGACTGGGAACAGCCATGTCGTCTAAGCTTATCGAACAAGAAAACACCAACCTTACTTCGGCACAAATAGACACCATGACCAAACAGTTTATGGGCATCAACAGATATGTGCATTATGAAACATTACCCAATGATGGCATTCATCATATTGACATGCACATGAAACTTCTGGATGAAGAAACCTTATTGGTAGGTCAGTATCCGACCGGAATATCTGACGGTCCGCAAATTGAAGCAAATATCCAATATTTACTTACTACTTATAATTCAACTTTCGGAACGCCTTATAAAATTGTTCGTATTCCACAGCCACCCGATTCAGTTTATCTCGATTATCCTCCTTCGAGCAGTTATTTCACTTATACCAATGGAGTTTTTGTAAATAAAACTTTCATCTTTCCTACTTATTATACCAAGTACGATACAACTGCCATGCGTATCTATAAAGAAAACCTACCGGGCTTCAATGTAGTAGGCATCAATTGCAATGCCTCCATTCCTTCGAGTGGAGCCATACATTGCATCACGCATTGTGTGGGCTCGTATAATCCTTTGTTGATTTCGCTGCAACGTTTGCCCGATACTTACAATACCACAACACCTTATACGGTGAATGCTAAAATCATGAACAAGTCGGGAATTCAGAATGCATGGCTGTATTATCGCACCGATACGACTCAAGCATATAATCAAATTAGCATGACCCTGACCAATGCAAGCCAAAACATTTGGAGTGGCGACATTCCGCCACAGGCTGCAGGAAGCATTGTCTATTATTATGTAAAAGCTCAATCAAATAACGGGAAACAACAGGTTCGACCCATCACTTCCCCGCTGGGGTTTTATAATTTCAGAGTGTTGCTCCCCAATAGCATTGAAGAGATTCAACAGCAAACACAACTGCTCAGTGTTTATCCCAATCCTGCCAATGCCATCACTTGCATTCCGGTAGAAACACCACAACCACTATACGCAACCATCGAATTATTCAATTTGTTGGGCGAAAATGTGAATACCATATTTAAAGGGAATTTACCTATGGGCAAAAGCAATTATTTTGTGGATGCATCCACGCTGAGCGCAGGTACCTATTTTGTGAAATTAACTACTGAAAATGTTATTCGTTTTCAGAAATTGATAGTACAATAAAGTCGGTAATCGGTAACTGGTAATCGGTAATCGGCAGGTGTTTATTTTAAGCGCTTACGGCTTCAACTGTGGCATCCACTTTTTTCACCAAACCTTGTAAAACTGTACCCGGTCCCACTTCAACAAAATAGTTGGCTCCGTCGGCTATCATATTTTTTACGGTTTGTGTCCAACGAACTGGTGAGGTAAGTTGTTTGATGAGGTTTTCTTTAATTTCATCAGGATTCGTAACCGCACAGGCATTCACATTCTGATAAACCGGACAAATGCCCTCATTGAATTGAGTCGAATTAATGGCTTCGGCAAGTTCTAAACGTGCAGGCTCCATCAGAGGCGAATGAAATGCGCCTCCAACTTTAAGCGGTAAAGCACGACGTGCACCGGCTGCTTTAATCTTTTCGCAAGCAATTTCAATGCCCTTCATGCTGCCTGAAATCACCAATTGTCCGGGGCTGTTATAATTTGCAGGCACCACCACTTCATCAATTTCATTGCAAATATTTTCCACCACTTCATCATCAATACCAATAATAGCTGCCATGGTTGAAGGCTCTGCCTCGCAAGCTTTTTGCATCGCCATTGCCCGTTTATACACCAATTGCAATCCATCTTCAAAAGACAACACTTTATTGGCAACCAATGCAGAAAATTCGCCTAACGAATGACCTGCAACCATATCGGGCTGAAAGTTTTCGCCCAACGAAAAGGCTAATATTACCGAATGCAGAAATATGGCAGGTTGAGTAACACGGGTCTGACGAAGGTCTTCTTCAGTTCCGCTAAACATCAGGTCGGTGATGCGAAAACCTAAGATGCTGTTGGCTTTTTCGAAGTATTCTTTTGATTGAGGATTGTTGTCGTATAAGTCTTTACCCATTCCGATAAATTGTGCTCCCTGTCCGGGGAAGATATAAGCTTTCATAGTTTTGAATTTTTTGCAAAAGTAGATTTTTTTTGAATATTACTGTATTTGTCTTCCGTCAACACTTCCCATTGTCAATTCTCCATTGTCAATTAAAATGGCTCACCCATTGGCAAGCCTTCTAAATACATTAAGTTTGTTTCTTTTTCACATATTATTCCGGTTGTTTTTTCACCAAATGTATGGTGATGGATTGGTCTTCGCCTTCCACAATGGTGATGGGAACATGACCATCTTCGCATCCCGGACATGTATAAATAACAAATAGATCGCCCGTCTGAGTAGTGTTTAAAATGGCTTCGCCATGTGCATTCACCGTTTTGGTGACTCCTTGAACTGCTTCGATTTTTTTCACCTTGTTTCTGGAAATTACCAATTTGCCAATCCTTGCAGTTGTGCCCAATGCTATGCCCGAACCATCAGCAAAAAGTGCCAAAACATCTATCTCCGTAGTATCTTTTTTAGGTTCATACACAACACCAAATGAACGGCAATAATCGCGAACTTGCTCTTCAGTTTGACCCGTTACATGAAACTGAATCTCTTTGCGCACAGTGACTGCCAACTCGAGGCAAAATGCTTTGCAAACAGCCAAAGTATGAACATTTGCAGTCCATGCATCTTCAGAGGCACGATAAATGGTGATTTTATCATTCACATCATTTCTTAAAAGCAAATTCTTTGATGCCGGAACATCCTGCGGATTGGGGTATGATCTATTAACCAATTCTGCATCTCCCCATTCAATATTTTGAGATACTTTGAAAATATCTGCATGAGTGGTCATCGAAGGAAGTCTGTCCGAACTTGAATCCATGCCAAAGAATAACCTCACAGATGGAGGGAGAACTTCATCATCAATCATATTATTAATGCCTTTCAGGTAGCATGCATTATTTTTTTGCAACCTTAAATAAGCTAAATTGAGAATGCTGTTATTATTAATTTTTGTCCCCTCCGAAAAATTAGCTGCGTTTACTTTCAGAGGAAATTCTGTCGCTTTGGCAGCTAAATCATTTTTTGTTTGAAGTTTGAAAAACTGCTGTCCAACCGGCAAATCCGAATGCCTTTTATTGGCATTGAACAGAAATTCAGTGATAGCATTGTTGCTGGTAGGGTCTTTTAATATTAAGCTCATGATATTTAATGTTTTAAATGATTATTTTTATATTAAAAAGCTATTTTTTGATGAAAAAAGAGGCTAAAAATACTGGTAGAGTCGACAGGATGACGCACCAACATGTCGACTCTACCAAAAGAGTCGACAGATTTTTGTACCATTCTGTCGACTCTACCAGAAGAGTCGACAGATTTTTGTGCCAACATGTCGACATTACCAGAAGAGTCGACATGACTTTGTGAAGATCTGTCGAAGCTTATAAGATTTTTGGCTGAATTTTCCTTTTTTACAGCATCTGAAAAAGGAAAAGCGGGGAAAAATTTAAAATGATTTTTGGCAAAAAGGTAGCCTTTCAGCAAAACTGCTAACATACCATTGGAATAATATGAAAAACGATTAGGCATAAAAAAATCAATTTGTGCTGTAAAAGTAATCATAATAGGAATCGGTTTTACAAAACGAGCTAATTTATTTTGAAAATATTTTTTTTGATTAATTTGTTGAATAGATAATATGTTGTTTGAGTGTGATTTGTTTAAATTGGGCAGATGATATTATTTTTTTGCTTGAGTGGAATTATTATAAAATCTTTTCTTCTTTAAAAATGAAATTAAAAGAGAAAAATAGCTTATGTTTGGGGATATTTGATTAATTTTGAGGGCGAAAATGAAAATAAAATTATTTCAAGAGAAGGATAATTGTATTTGCGATTTGATTTTTTCCTTAAAAAGCATTTTTTGTTTAGCGGTGGTTGAATATTAGAAATAGATTATCTTTGTTCATATTATCAAAATAGAATATTCATGAAAAAATTCAAGAAGTATTTAAAGCGCCTGTTTGTTACAGTGATACTGTTTGTCATTTTTATTATTGTGCGTTTAATATTACTTACGTATTTATATGGATATGATGATTCTGAAGTCTTAAATAAACCGAAAACACTTAGGCCTCTTAATGATTCTATCTTTGAGCAATTGGCTATCAAAAAACTTTTTACGAATAGTCTTAAAGATTCCATTTTTATATTTACCTACAAAAGTGATTATTTATTACTTCTGTGGAAAATTGAGCAATATTCAAGTATTCAGATAAATAAGATAATTGAGAATAAAACAATTCATGTTAAAATTAAAGACTTTAATGATCATAATTATATTTCTGTGTCTGAAAATCCTATTTTAAAATTTGAAATACGAATTAAATTGCCGGATGAAGATAAATTATTTCTTTGTTTTAATGATGATTGTGAAATAATTAAATCGGAACGCACCAATAAGTATTTATACTATTATACAAACTGCCATAGAATTGGACTATCCTCAAAACAAGATTATTGTGATGCCTTGATTAGTAACGGAAATAATTCAGAATCTGATTTTATGATCTGTTCTTCCAAAGGGAATTTTTATCTTTTATTATTATATTCAATTAAAGATAAGAAGGTTGATTATGATATGTTATTTAATATGATAAATTTAAAAGAGCTTTGATTGAATTTAAATTTAAAGAAGCTAGGAGAAATTACAAATAAATTAATTCCAATTCATCAAAAAAAAAGATTTTATTTTACTTTAAAAGTCGGTTACTTAATTTATTTCATACGCCCTACTCAATCTATATTCTATCAGATCTTGTTTTGAATATTTATCATCGCTCATAATAGTATTCCTTCTTTCTGAATATTTTGGTACAAAGAGGTTACTTTGTATTTTGGGCTTTCCCATTCTGCTTTTGATTTTACCAATACGCTGATAACATTCCCGGTTTCCCATTCAAGTTCATAGAGCGGATAACTATATTTTTCTTCAATTTTAAAGTTAACAGGTTCAGACGTTAAAATTAAAATATCCCAGTCGGATGTTTCTTTGGAATCTCCTCGTGCATGCGAACCATACATAATTACAGTTGCGGATGCATTCACATTTTTTACGGTCTCTTTTATTTTGTATATGAGGGTCTCTTGTGTTTCCATAATAAAGCTCCTATTTTAATAGTTTTTTGATTGCTTTCGGTAGATGATAATCATACCTCTTGATTAGCTCTATAATCTAATGCAAAGTTAGCATAAATATTTTATTTCTTGGAAAATTCTATTCTCAATTAATTTCATACCCAACTCGGAGCAACATATAAAAAAATGAGGTGCCGCTAAGCCATATTTTCAATTCAACTTAGAACACAGGATAATTCACTATTATCCATATTAAGAAACATAGAGGCTTAAGAAAATAGCGGTCTAATGACTTGTGATGTAATCATAAAAAAAAGCGGATGAAACATCATCCGCTTTTAATCAATACATCTTAAATTGTTTATTTTTTGCTGTCTTTAATTGCAGCTTGTGCAGCGGCTAAACGAGCAATAGGCACGCGGAATGGTGAGCAACTTACATAGCTTAATCCGGTTTTATAACAGAATTCAACTGATGCAGGGTCGCCGCCTTGTTCGCCGCAAATACCCACTTTGAGGTCTTTGCGGGTGGCACGTCCTTTTGTAACTGCCATTTCGATTAACTGTCCGGTTCCTTCCTGATCGATGGTTTGGAATGGGTCGGCAGCTAAGATTTTCTGGTCTAAATATTCATTCATAAAACCACCAATATCATCACGACTGAAACCAAAGGTCATCTGGGTTAAATCGTTGGTGCCAAAAGAGAAGAACTGTGCTGTTTTTGCCATACGATCGGCTAATAAGCAAGCACGTGGAATTTCAATCATAGTTCCATATAAATAGTCGATAGATTTCACTTTGAAACTTTTGCAAACTTCGTCATACACTTTATCGGCAATTTTCTTGGTAACATCCAATTCGCCTACTTCGCAGGTAACCGGAATCATGATTTCAGGTTTTGGATGATGACCTTCTTTTAATAACTCAAGAGTAGATTCGAAAATAGCACGGAACTGCATTTCGGAAACTTCAGGATAGGTAACACTTAAACGTACACCACGATGTCCCATCATTGGATTGTTTTCATGCAGCGCTTCACCACGTTTTGCAACATCAGCCACATTAATTTTTAATTCCTTTGCCAATTCAGCTTGTTTTTCAGGGCTTTGTGGAACAAATTCATGCAGAGGAGGATCAAGTAAACGGAAAGTAACAGGAAGGGTATCCATAGCTAAAAGTGTAGCTTTGATATCTTTCTTCACGAAAGGATATAACTCATTTAAAGCGTTTTTACGTTCTTCTAAAGTATTGCTTAAAATCATTTTGCGAAGAGCCAACAATGGTTTTTCGGAACCTACACCATAGAACATATGTTCGGTGCGGAACAGTCCGATACCTTCTGCACCGTAATCGCGTGCAATCTTAGCATCCTCAGGAGTTTCGGCATTGGTGCGAACGCCCATGGTGCGGAATTTATCCACAATAGTCATGAATGATTTGAAGCGTGGATTTTCAGAAGCATCCATCAGTTTCAAACCGGTTTGATATACATGTCCTTTTGTACCATTCATGGTAATAACATCACCTTCTTTAAGAACGATATCAGTCCCTTCAACTTTTGCAATTTTCTTAATTGGATCAACATGAAGTTTTCCTGCACCCACGATGCAGCATTTTCCCCACCCACGAGCTACAAGAGCTGCATGAGAAGTCATACCTCCGCGGGCAGTTAAAATACCAACAGCAGCACGCATGCCTTCAACGTCTTCAGGATTGGTTTCTTCACGAATCAAAATAACGGTTTCACCTTTGCGTTCCCATGCAACGGCATCTTCAGCAGTAAATACTAATTTACCAACAGCAGCACCAGGTCCGGCAGGTAAACCTTTAACCAAAACAGAAACTTTCTTTTCTTCTGCAGGGTCACAAATAGGGTGTAATAATTCGTCTAACTGAGCAGGTTCAACACGCATAACAGCGGTTTTTTCATCAATCAGGTTTTCTGCCAACATATCCATTGCCATATTTAAGGCAGCAGTTCCGGTACGTTTTCCGGCACGGCATTGTAGCATATAGAGTTTGCCTTCCTGAATGGTGAATTCAATGTCGAGCATATCTCTGTAATTCTTTTCGAGTATATCGCGGATATTGCAAAGTTCTTTATAAGTACCGGGCATTTGTTCCTGCATACTGAGCAGATGATTGTTTTGTTCGTTCTTGGTATCATCATTCAGTGGGCTTGGGGTACGAATACCGGCAACCACATCTTCTCCTTGAGCATTGATGAGCCATTCACCATAAAATAAATCTTCACCGGTGGCAGGGTTACGGGTAAAAGCTACACCGGTAGCTGAAGTGTCGCCCATGTTACCAAATACCATAGCCTGAACATTAACAGCAGTACCCCAATCATCAGGAATACCTTCGATGCGGCGATACGAAATCGCTTTTTTACCGTTCCAGCTTTTGAAAACGGCTTTAATACCACCAAACAATTGTTCTTCGGCATCATCCGGAAAATCTTTACCAATTTCTGACTTGATTTTTTTCTTGAATTCTTCAGCAAGGAATTTTAAATCTTCATCAGTAAGATCAGTATCTTGATGAACATTTTTTTTCTTTTTATAATCATCTAACATATCATCCAACTTCTTGCGGATGTTAAGGTCGAGACCTTCAGCTTTATCCATAACCACATCGGCATACATCATAATGAGACGACGATAAGAGTCCCAAACAAAGCGAGGATTATTTGTTTTTTTAATCAATCCGGGAATAGTAGCTGTGCAAAGTCCAACGTTAAGTACTGTGTCCATCATGCCAGGCATTGAAGACCGTGCACCCGAACGACATGATAACAGTAATGGATTTTTTGTATCACCATATTTCATGTTCATTTCAGCTTCAACTTTTTTCATTCCATTCCAAACTTCATCAAATAATGATTTTGGCAATTCGCAATTGTTTTCGTAGTATGCCGTACAGCATTCTGTTGTAATGGTTAATCCTGCAGGAACAGGCAAACCTAAGTTAACCATTTCAGCTAAATTGGCTCCTTTACCTCCTAAAAGATTTTTCATGTCGGCTTTTCCATCAGCCTTTTTACCACCAAAGTAGTAAACGTAATTTTTGTCTTTTTGTGTACTCATAAGTTTTTCTCCTTTTTTGAGTTAATGTGTTGTATGTAAATTTTATTAAAGTGTAGAATATAAATTCCGCGGCAAAATTAAGATTAATTCATTTGATAATGAAACAATATCCAATAAAAAAAACCGACAATTTATGTCGGTTTCTTAATTTGTTTTTTGGGAATATTATTTTTTACTGTTAATGTAGCTGTTAAGCTCGTCAATAGAAGATTCGAAAGTAAAAGCATCGTTTAATTTGAAGTAATTTCCAATATCATAAGTATAACCATAGGCATACTTTGCAAAATCGAGTCGGGTGTTTTCGAAAGAAAATAACAACATAATTTCTTTAACCTGCGAACACAATAAGCAATTAGAAGAAATTACCTGTTTTGCAATGGTAAGTTTTGAATCTTCAAAAGATTTAGAAGAAATAGATTGTTTCACAGAAGTAAAATCGGCAGGCGACATAGGAATAGGGCATCCAATAGGACCATTATAGCCGGGTAAATAGTTGGTGTTATGATGATGATGTTCTTCGCCATTATTAGGAGGAGGAATGTTGCCCTCTTGGCTTGATGAAGTGGTTGTGGTGGTTGTAGTAGTAGAATAAGTTGTTGAAGAAGATGTGTTAACATTGCCTGGAACATTAACATTTAGATTCATACTTACATTTTGACCTGTCCCCGGATCAGTAATATTCATATTGATTCCACCCCCCGGCACTCCGTTGGTTGTGGTTGTTGTGGTTTGGGTATAAGTAGTTGTTCCACTTACCGGAGTTTGGTCAACGGTGGTATATACTACGGCTGATTGAGTGGGAGGTGTTGGTGGTGCTTCGGCAATATCCACCTGACTTAACCAGCGCATTACATATTCTCCTTTATTGTTTTTCTTAATATTAAAGGTGGTTTCTGTGCCATGTTGATACATGAGGGTCTTATCAAATTCCCCTAACTTGGGATCTTCGAAGATGACCTTACATTTATAACTTGGTGCAGGTAAACCTGTAACTTTTACGTTAGTTTCAGCCTTTGCATTTTGACGAATACCGTTTAAAACGATATAAAACTTTTCTCCCTGTTCGGTGAAAAAAATCAAATTGGTGTTTTGACCGTATAAGTTTAAGCCGGTCATGAGAGCGATTAAGATGAATAACTTTTTCATAATGAATTGAAATTGGTTAGTAAATATTTTTTCGGATTTTCATTTTACAAATATCGTGCAAAAACCTTTATAAAGAACAAATTTCTCAAAAAAAGAAAATAAGTGTTTCTATATCAAATGATTTAAAGAATAAGATGAAAGCTTAAAATATAATTATTCAATTAAAAAACATCAATTTTAGCTGTTTCATTATAGCTTTTAGGCTAAGCAACAAAGCTTACCGGTAGACCTTTTAATTACATTAGTAAACAATTGGAAAGTAAAAATTATCAGAGGCTTACTATAAACCAAATGGCATATTCAGAATTATTTATAGCTTTGCCCCCTTATTTTTAAAAACGAAAATATTAAAATGAAAAAACTAGCAGTAGTTGCTTTAGGCGGAAACGCCTTATTAAAAGGTGACCAGGTAGGCACCATTCAGGAACAGGAAGCTAATGTGCTGCATACCTGCAAACATTTAGTACAATTGATTAAATCCGATTACGATATCGTGATTGGGCATGGAAATGGACCACAGGTAGGTAATGTACTTTTACAGCACGATGGTGGGTATAAAGTGTACGGAACCCCCGCTATGCCTATGGATATCTGTGTTGCCGAAACACAAGGTTCAATAGGATACATGATTGAACAACAATTGCATAATGTGTTGAAAGTGGAAGGTCTCGAACGTGATATTATCACCATAGTAACTCAGGTGTTGGTTGATAAAACCGATCCCGCTTTCGACAATCCAACCAAACCCGTGGGGCCATTCTACACCAACGAAGAAGCTCAGAAACTTAAAGAAGACAAAGCCTGGACTTTCCATCAAGACCCAAGAGGCAGAGGATGGCGCCGTGTGGTTCCTTCACCAAAACCTATCAGCATCAGCAATAGCAAATCTATTTCTGCACTTTCACGCGATGGTCAGATTGTAATTTCTGTTGGAGGAGGTGGCATCCCTGTGTTTTACGTTGAGCCTAACAAACTGGAGGGCATAGAGGCTGTGATTGACAAAGATTTGGCCTTATCGCTACTGGCTACCCAAATTGGCGCCGAAGTTTTCTTTATATTAACCGACATTGCGAAAGTGTATATCAATTATCGTAAAGAAGGCGAAAAAGCATTGGACGTTATCACGGTGAGCGAAGCCAAACGTTATCTTGCCGATGGACATTTCACCGAGGGCAGCATGGCACCAAAAGTAAGAGCCGCTATCCAATTTGTTGAAAACGGTGGAAAAGAAACCATCATTACCGAAGCCCGTATGTTAGGCGTTGCCAACCAGGGAACTCATATCGTTGCAGATCAATTATAAATAACAAAATAAATATAGAATTATGGCTTTTAATTTAAGAAATCGTAGTTTTTTAAAACTATTAGACTTTACACCCGAAGAGATTAAGTTTTTATTGGACCTTTCATTAGATCTGAAAAAAGCAAAATACAGCGGAACAGAACAACAGCGTTTGAAAGGCAAAAACATTGTATTGCTTTTTGAAAAAGACTCAACCCGCACCCGCTGTGCTTTTGAAGTGGCAGCCCTCGATCAGGGTGCACACGTAACCTACCTCGGACCTTCAGGTTCGCAGATGGGGAAAAAAGAATCGATGAAAGATACCGCACGCGTGTTAGGACGTATGTATGATGGCATCGAATATCGTGGTTATGGACAATATATTGTTGAAGAACTTGCAAAATATGCAGGTGTTCCAGTATGGAATGGACTTACCAATGAGTTTCATCCAACCCAAATCCTGGCTGACTTTCTCACCATGATTGAACATTGCAACAAACCACTCAACGAAATTTCCTTTGCATTTATGGGCGATGCCAAAAACAATGTAGGCAATTCATTGATGGTAGGAGCTGCCAAAATGGGAATGGACTTCAGAGCCGGTGCACCAAAGTCATGTCAACCTGACGAAAAACTGCTTGCCGAATGCCGAAAAATTGCTGCCGAAACCGGTGCCAAAATCACTATCACCGACGACCCGAAAGAAGCCGTTAAAGGAGTTGATTTTATTTATACCGATGTTTGGGTATCCATGGGCGAACCCGACAACGTTTGGGTTGAACGCATTAAATTGCTCAAACCCTATCAGGTGAATTCAGAACTGATGCACGCTACTGGTAATCCAAACACTAAATTTTTACATTGTTTACCAGCATTCCACAATA
>JBAWXL010000071.1:0-17775 GCA_037144095.1 Bacteroidota bacterium | reverse complement strand
GTGTTGTTTTTATACCTCAAAAATGGTCAACGTATTTCAGGCCTAGACAATGGGGAAAGTTTATCGTTTTAAAAATTGTTATTTTACCGTTTACTTATTATTTTCTACCGTTCACTTATTATTGGTTGATTTGTGTTTGAAATAGATTAAATTTGCCATTCATTTTAAAAACATGATTATGAAAAAATCAATTCTGCTTTTAGTACTATTCTGTATTGTACAATGTAATATTAATGCACAAACTAAGAATCAATCCTATCATGCCAAAAAGACAAGGGGAATTGATAAGTATGCTGCTGATGTATTTCCGAACTTGCAACATAAAAACTCATTGAAATCTTTGGTTTGGAATTGGGATACTATTTTTATTTATGATACAATTGGCCTAATAGGCAGAACTACGAAAACATTCGATAGCCATGGTAACGTTATTTACAACTTACGAGAAAGCTTTGATAGTTCTACATGGACAAACTCTTATAAAACCACATACTCTTATGATGCAAATAGTAATAAGTTAAGCGAATTAGATGAAATTTGGCAAAACAATGCCTGGTCGAATAGTTATAGAAATACTTTTACTTATAATTCTGATGGAAATTTATCCACTGGTTTAAATGAACAATGGCAGAACAATAGCTGGGTAAATTCTGAAAGATCAACTTATCAATATGATATCAGTGGAAATGTGATTACTTCAATAGATGAAAATTGGCAAAATAATGCATGGGTAAATGACATTCGATATTCTTATACTTATAATGGGACAGGCAAGGTATTGACTTATTTGTATGAAGAATGGCAAACAAATGCCTGGATAATAAATCATAAATTCATTTATACTTATGATGGAAACGAATATTTGATAAGCAGATTAATTCAGTTTTGGGTAAATGATAGCTTACATGATAATTCTATCAGTAGCTATACTAACAATTCAAACGGAAAAGTATTGTATCAAGTAAATAAAAATTGGCAAGACAGTGCATGGGTAAATACGGATAGTATAACAAATATATATGATGCTAATGAAAACTTATTGATTTGGGAAAGTGATACCTGGATTTATAATGTATGGGTAAATCGTTTAAGAGATAGTTGTACTTATGACAACAATAATAATTTATTGTCTTTTATAAGCGAAAAGGGACAAGGGAATGCCTGGGTGAATGATTATAAAAATACCTATACTTATGATGCCAATAATAATTCTGTAACCGGCAAATCGGAACAATGGCTAAACAATAGCTGGTTTCCTTGTCAAAATCTCAATAATATATATATATATTATGGGGAACATGCAGATAGTTGGAATGATATTTATCGTTATACAGCAAGCTATATTTCAGTAAATACAAACATTGCGGAAATATTAACAGATAATCCCCATTTTACAGTTTATCCTAATCCAACCACCGATCAACTCACAATAGAAGACAAATCAATTAAAGATAAAATCGAATTTGAAATCCTAAACCTACAAGGTCAACTAATCTATAAAGGAAGTTTTATTGAAAAAACCACTATTCAAACCGGGAATTTTGCAAAAGGGGTTTATATTATTAAACTTGAAGATGGGAAGGGGTTTGAGGTTAGGAAGATGGTGAAGGAGTAGGAGGGATACTATAATCAACTGAATTTCAAATAGGGATAGAAGCTAAAATTGAATTTCAATTTCACTTACATCAAATATCAATAGAATTTTTATAAATTTGCAAATAAATTACTTATTATGCTTCACACAGTGAATATTAAATTAGACTTCGACCAATTGCTTTCAATAGTTGAGCAATGCAGCTCAAGCCAAAAATTAGCCATTGTAAAAGCCTTGGAAAAAGATACTTATAAAGCAAGATTCAAACAATTATTGTCTGAATTGAAAAAAAACGACTTAAGTTCTGAAGATGTTCTGAACGAGGTAGAAATTGTTCGTCAAAAGCGCTATGAACAAGGAAATAAGACAAATGAGAATAGTTATTGATACCAATGTTTTTATTATTGCTCTTATTGGGAAAAGTAGTCCTAAATTAATTGAATGGCTGTCGGATAAACGTTTTACTATTCTTTTCAGCAAAGAATCGTATAGCGAATTAATTGAAGTTATTAGACGACCGAAATTTGAGAAATTATTTACTGAGCAAAGGGTATTTACATTGCTTGATCTTCTTGATAGTATTAAAATAATGGTGCTTACTAAATCAAAAACAGAAATTTGCAGAGATAAGAAAGATAATTTTCTTTTAAATCTTGCTAAAGATGGAGAGGCTGATTATTTGATTACTGAAGACTTTGACTTATTGGCTTTAGGAACGCATTTCGAAACTAAAATAGTTAATTATAATCAGTTTATAAAAGAAGTCATATTATAGTTCCGATAAATAATAAGAATTTCTTTTAACAAGTCTTTCTATTCAATTTTATTGTATACTTGTAGCCTAATTAATATCATCAAATGAAAGTAATAGCAATTAACGGAAGCCCTCGGAATGAAGGGAATACATTTCATGCACTGAGCATCGTTGGAAACGAATTGAAAGCGCAAGGTATTGAATTTGAGATTATACAGATTGGACATAAAATGGTGCACGGTTGTTTGGCTTGCTACAAATGTGCGACAAACAAAGACGAAAAATGCACTATTTCGAACGATCCGCTCAACGAATGGATTCAGCAAATAAAAGAGGCTGATGGTATTATTTTGGGTTCGCCGGTATATTATGCAGGTATTGCGGGAACCATGAAATGCTTTTTAGACCGGCTGTTTTTTGTTTCGGGAGCCAATGGTAATTTTTTTCGCCACAAAGTGGGAGCCGCCGTGGTTGCGGTTCGTCGGACGGGTGGTTCGGTGACTTTTGACAATTTGAATCATTATCTTACTTATTCGGAAATGATTTTGGCCACTGCCAACTATTGGAATGTGATTCATGGCCGAAATGTGGGCGAAGTGGTGCAAGATGCCGAAGGTGTGCAGATTATGCGGGTGTTGGGGAAAAATATGGCCTGGTTGCTCAGGATGAAAAAGGCTACGGCGCAGAGCATTGTTGCTCCTCAGAAAGAGATTAAAGAAATCACTAATTTCATTAGATAGGATTGACCTCTGCTTTTTGCTGAGAGGGTTAATTATTCTGATATTCTGTTATTCTTTGTTGCTGCATGAATTGCCAGCAATGAGGTTTTCAATATTCTTTTTGCAAGCTATATTTTATGTCTAATGACTATAATAATTAGTTTTAATAGATTTAATAGTAAAATCGGTTAAAAATCATCATTTACATGGAACAAAAAAGGTTTTTCGGAAAACATGAATGAATATTTGTTTTGAAATCGATACTATTCTACGAAATTTACTTACAATTAAATGGTAATTTATCCATTTAACTTTCCAGATATTCAATATCCAGAGTTATTTGTTTTAGGAGATTCATTTTTAAAAGGATTCAGCTGCTTCTTGTAAGTTGCTTATATGGCTGTATATCTCTGTTTTAAGTAAATTTTTATTTCAGGATAAAGAAAATTATACATGTAAGATAATCCTTACAAAAATTTCAGGCATATCCTACAAGAATATCAGATATATCCTACAGCATTTCATCATGTTACATATTACTTTTGACTTTTTTATTTTGGTAACAGCAGAATATGTAATTTAAAAACTATTTATTATGAATTATAGGATTAACTCAATAATGATTTTTGTGCTGAGTATACTCATGATACAGCTTAAGGCACAAACCACCAAAACCGTTGGAACATCAGGCAATTACTCTACACTAAAATCTGCATTTGATGCCATAAATGCAGGTACAGTATCAGGGGCTATTACCTTGCAAATTATTTCAAACACTAGCGAAACCGCTTCTGCAGCTCTAAATGCAAGTGGCACCGGAAGTGCAAACTACAGCTCTGTTACTATTTATCCCACTTCAACAGGATATACTATTAGTGGCAATGTGGCAGCTGCATTAATCGACCTGAATGGGGCGGATAATGTAACTATTGATGGCCGAGTGAATGCTACAGGAAGCTCGAAAGATTTGGTTATTAGTAACACGAATACAGGGGGCTCAGTCTTCAGGTTTATCAACGATGCTACTTATAATACCGTCAAGTATTGCAAAATACATGGTGTGAACAGTAGCGCAAGCAATGGTATCATTTTGTTTAGTACCACCACGGGAACTACAGGTAATGATAATAATACCATTGATAATTGCGATATAAATAAAGGTAGTTCTTACTTTTATAATGGAATTTACGGACTGGGAACAAATACTTCGTCGGCTACCAATAATAGTAGTGTCAGCATCACAAACAACAATTTCAGTGATTTTATAAATCCCAATAGCAGTAGCTGTGGAATCTTTTTGTCAGGTGGAAATACCGATTGGACCATTAGCGGCAATAATTTTTATGCCTCCGCAACGATAACACCAAGTCAGGATGCATATAACTATAACGGGATAAGAATTGACAATACAAATGGGAATAACTTTATTGTCTCAGGAAATTACATCGGAGGCACAGCAGTACAATGTGGTAGTGGACCCATGACTATAAATAATAAATCGCAGTTATTTCAGGGTATTTATCTGAATGTTGGAACTACAACCGCTTCATCTTTACAAAATAACACCATTAGCAATATTGCTTTTACAAGTTCTAGCACCGACCCATGGAAGGGTATTTATGTTAGCGGCGGGTCAGCCAACATAGGTACAACAACGGGTAATACTATTGGTGCTACTACCGGAATCGGCAATATTTCTATAATAGCAACCGAAAATGTAACAAACACTTATGGTATTTACATTCAAGGTTCAGGAACAATAAATTGCCAGAATAACAATATAGGGTCAATAACCACAAACAATACGAGCTCAAATCCTACAAATTTTTATGCAATTTACTGCAGCGGTACCGGAACTAACACTATAAACAATAATATTATAGGTAGTACATCTACAGCAAATAGTATTAATACATCATCAGTTTGCTCAGGATACGCGCAATTGTTATATGGAATTTATTTTTCCGGTTCAGGCACTTTAACTATTACAGGAAATACTATTGCCAACCTAAAAAACAGCACAACAAATACTACTACGTCTAATGCAGGACTTGTCACTGGAATTGCGTCCACAATTGGAACTATTACCAATAATACCATCCATGATTTAACGATTGCAAATGCAAATACAGCCACTAACAATACAGCCTCTGTTTGCGGAATTACACTAACCAACACCGGAACAGGAAAAACCGTAACCGGAAATAAGATTTATTATTTATCAAACACTTATGCTTCATTTGCAGGATGCGTTATTGGACTATATGTATCAAATAATACTAGTACTAGTGCCATTTCAAACAATTTTATACATAGCTTTTCAGTAAATGCTGCTTCTACTGCAGCTTCCTTATATGGTATCAGCATTAATACGGTTGGTTCTGCAACTTATGCTAACAACATCATCAACCTAGGTGGAAACACTGCTACAACAATCTATGGCATTTACGATGGTGGGTCGCAATCACAAGCATGCAATATTAATTTTAACACTATTTACATTGAAGGCACCTTAAGTCCAGGAATTACAAACAAATCATACTGTCTATACGGACCCATTTCTGGTAACACGCATATTTATTCTGACAATATTTTTATGAATGCCCGGTCAACAGAAGACGCAACACTAACAAAGTTACACTATGCCATCTATTTTAATTATGGTGTGAGCACCAATTTGACATTAGATTTTAATGATTACTATGCTCCCGGAGTAGGAGGTGTACTAGGATACTTTAACAGTACTAACGTAACAATTCTTCCAATAATCAGTGGGATGGATGCCCATAGCTTGAATATAAATCCATCATTTGCAGTCGCAGGAGGAACTACCCCTGCCAATTATATTCCTAGTATTTATACACTGGCAGGCACAACGATAAGTACGATATCTAACGATTATTCATTAGCTAACAGAGCAGCCACTCCTACTATGGGTGCTTATGAAGTAAGATTAAATTTGAATATTGATGTCTATATTAATAATGCTTTTCAAGCCAGTTATACTACATTGAAAAGTGTTTTTGACAAAATAAACATTGGTGCACACACAGGTGCAATAGAAATCAGGGTAAAAGCAAGTACAACAGAAACAGCTTCTGCAACAATTTATCAAAGTGGATATAGTACTTCACAAGGCACATCAAATTATAGCTCAATACTTATCTATCCAACAATTGAAGGGCTGACAATTGGTGGAAATTTGAATGCCTCGCTAATTGATTTGATTGGGGCAGATAATGTTACAATTGATGGAAGAGTTAATGCAACAGGAGCGGCAAAATCTTTAGTATTAGATAATACCTCTACTGGGGCTAGTGCCAACACGGTACGTTTTTTCAATTCGGCAGAGAATAATACAGTAAAATGGTGTACTTTAAAAGGCTCCGAAACATATAGCACTATGGGAGTTGTTTATTTTTCCACATCATCATCGGGAAATGGTAATACCAGCAATACAATAACAAATAATGATATAACGTGTAGCGCATATAACAGTGTTTCAAATCGACCACTTAATGCAATATATTCTTATGGAACATCGGGTAGGGAAAACAGCAGTATTACAATCAGTAATAATAATATTTATAATTTTTTAAATCCAAACGTCTCTTCAAACGGTATTCAAATTAGTGGTTATTCTAATTCCTGGACTGTTTCGGGTAATAGTTTATATGAAACTACTACAATAGTCCCAACCGGAGCTTTCACCTACCAACCTATACGTGTTAACACCTCAACTAATAATCTTATAAGTGGTAATTATATTGGCGGTAGCGCCGCGAGTTGCGGCGGTGCTGCTTTTACAGTTAATGCAAATACCACCCATTATTTTTGCGGAATTTATGTAAATGGTGGTAGCGGTAATCCTTGTATCGTTCAAAATAATGTTATTAAAAATATTAGCTATACCAGCGTTGAAGACAATCCGTGGGATGGCATATTTATCAATTCGGGGGATGTTAATGTTATTGGCAATACAATTGGTGCAACTACAGGAACAGGTTCGATAACAGTTACCACCCTTATACCTGCTGCAACAGCGACAATAACCAGTGGAGCCGTAAATAATGACATCACTAGTGTGGGTGGAGGAAGTGGTTATACTTCGCCTCCTGCTATTTCATTTTCCGCCCCTCCGGCTGGTGGTACAGCACCAATAGCCACTGCTACCTTAACCGGTGGAGTTGTAACTACTATAGCTGTTTCGAATGGTGGTTCTGGATACATTACCGTTCCCAACGTTATTTTTGATGGACAATCGAATAATTATTCCACTTCTCATGGTATAATAAATAATAGCACAGGGACAGTTTTAATTAATGGGAATAATTTTGGTTCGATTACCATTGTTGGTTCAACATACTACTCTCATGGTTTTGAAACAACTTATAACAGAGGTGCCACCGGAACTACTACTTTTAGTAATAATTTAATTGGAAGTTTAACTACAGCCAATAGCATCAATATTAGTACTCAGGGTAACTTGGCACTTCAAAAACAAGATTTTTACGGTTTTTATAACAACAGTGCAGGTTCGGTTTTAATAACAGGAAATACGATACAAAATTGCACCAACGCATATACAGGTGTCAATACGGGTTCACGCTGCCGACCCATTGCTTCTATTGCAGGTTCCGCAACAATTCAGAATAACACCATTAAGGATATTAAAACTTCGAGTAATCAGACAGGAACAGTAAACAATGCTTCAATGATTGGAATAGTTGTATCTTCTACATTAGATGGCACAACTCAAACTGTTTCGGGCAATACTATTTCAAACTTAACCAATGTAAGTTCATCAGCAGCAGTCAATTTGTACGGCATATTTTATTCAGGAGCAAATTCAGGTACCAATTCAATATCAGGAAATTTTATTCACAGTCTTTCCTTATCATCAAGTAGTACTAGCTGTGAAATTGATGGTATTTATCTTAGCAATGGATTGACTACTACATCAAACAACATTATCAACTTGGGAGTAGGAATAACAACGGGGTATAAAATAAATGGTATTGCTGATGCCAGTGGAGCAACCAATAACAACAATGTTTATTTTAATTCTGTTTATATTGGTGGTACAGCTGCAGGAGGCTCTTCAAACACTGCAGCTTTATATAATATCGCAAATACTTCAACAAGAAATTATCGTAATAATATATTTTACAATGCACGTACAGGAGGTTCAGGTACTCATTACGCTATATTGCTTGCAGGGATATCAAACCTTACTATTGATTACAATGATTATTATGCTCCAAGCGGAAAAGTTGGTAAGACAGGTAACATTGACAGAACCACGATTGGCGATTTGCGGACAGGAACCGGACAAGATGCACATAGCTTAAGCATTAACCCAGTCTTTACAAGTGCTGGCAGCACCAATGCTCTTGATTATTACACTTCAGCCTCTTTGCCGGCGGTTTCAGGAACTGGTATCACAAATGATTATGATGGACTCACCAGGGGAGCAACACCCAAAATGGGAGCTCTAGAAGTTAATAATTATACATGGCAAGGCGGCACTAGTACTGATTTTGGAACGGCATCTAACTGGTCAGGAGGGGTGGTCCCTCCGGGAGGAGCTGATATTTATTTTGCTGCATCACCAAGTAGAGATTGTGTTTTAGATCAGAACAGGACGCTCGGCAACATCACAAATGCCCAAAGTACATACAAGTTTGTTGTGAATGGAAATCAACTAACGATTAATGGAGATTTGCTCTTTACAAATAGTGCTCAAATTAATGCTTCTGCAACTTCTTCGATGGTTGTTTTTGCAGGAACCAATGCTCAAAACATACCTTCAGGATCTTTTGTAAGTAATACAATTGATGGATTGACGATTAATAATGCAAACGGATTGACACTAAATGGAGATTTAACAATAAATAGTAGTATTGCACTTATTGCAGGTAATTTTGCCATTGGTCCAAATGCATTAACCTTCAATGGAGTAGTAACTACAATGACCGGAACGGTAACAGGAGGTAGTTCTACCAATATGATAATTGGCGGTTCAGGTACAGTAATAAATATGCCTTCCTTCGTACTTAATAATTTGACGATAAATCGTGCCAATGGCGTTAGTCTATATGGAAATGTTAACTTAGTAGGTGCTTTAACATTAACAAATGGCACTTTAACTGTTGGATCAAACACATTAACGATATCGGGTACTGCACCTACTAGAACGAGCGGAAACATCGATGCAAGCAATGCCGGTGCTACTTTACTATTTAATAATTCTTCTGCCATAACGCTTCCTGCGTCTATATTTACTGGTGCTGTTAATAATCTAACTTTAAGCGGAGCAGGAGGAATTACTGCCGTCAATGATTTTACAGTGAATGGTGTTTTAAATCTTTCTGCATCCAATCCATCACCAGTAAAGGGGATACTTGATATAGGTGCAAATACTTTAACCATGGGAGCAAATGCTACAACTATTGGCGTGGGGGATGTAACCGGAATTGTGAAAAGAACTTCTTTCGCATTAAATACTCCTTATACTTTCGGCAATAAATTCACCACAATGAATTTTGCTGTCGGACCTTTACCCACCTCAATAAGTTTTAAAATAGTATTAACCTCATCCGAGCCTTCCTGGATGACAACAACTGTTGGTGTTTATCGGTATTATGATATAATCAGAGATGCTGGTACCTATACTGCAACACGTTTGACTCTTAATCTTCATTACTTGGATACAGAACTGAACAGTGCACCTGAAACTACATTAGACTTTTTCGACGATTTAGTAAGTGCTCCCAATACGGTGACCGACCGTGGACGTTCTAACGATAACAGCACAGATAATTGGATAGGTTTATCGGGTTTGGGGCTTCCTTATGTTGCAAATACCTCTTTTGATTTCAGATATTGGACTCTAGGTACTCGCAATACTGGCAATACCAGCACATGGATAAGCGGTGGAGCTGTACTGACTGATTGGACTTTGCCCGGTAATTGGAATGGAGGTGTGCCGACTGCAACATCAGATGTTGTTATCCCTAGTATTAATATTGGTATTCATGCTGACAATCCTACTTTGCCAACAAGTACGACCATTAATACTTTAAATATTTTAGTAGGAGGAGTATTAAATTCACTTGATGGTTCGCCAACATTAACTGTGGATGGAGCAGCAGGTGCATGGGAAAATGCCGGAACTTTTAACGCCGGAACTAGCACCGTTATTTTTACCAATCCAAATGCTACTATGGCTGATCCGACGAATTTTAACAATGTTACTATTGCCGACGGAGCATCTTTGACTTTAGGAACAAATAATATTATGAGAATAGGAGGAGCACTTTCTCTTTCAAATTCAGGCGTTTTAAATGCTGCAGGCAATAATAACACTATTGAATATAATGGAACCTCTTCGCAAGCAATAATTAATCCCAACGGTTCTCCAAGCGGCTATTATAATCTTATTTTAAGTGGCTCTGGCGACAAAACAATGCCTTCATCAACTTTGGCAATTGCTGGCTATTTTCTTACAACTGCAACTGATCTTGCAACAGTTACTTTAACAGCAAACAATTCAATAACTGTTGCAGGGGATGTAACTATTGAGCAAAATTCAACATTTATAACAGGCGCTTACAATCATAACTTTGGATCAAATTTCCACAATCAGGGAACATTCACAGCCTCAACTGGGAGTACCATTACTATGAATGGTTCTTCGAGTCAAATGATTAACGGAGGGATCACTACAAATTTTTATAATCTTGCAATAAATAACAGCAGCGGTGTAAACTTGTTTACAGATGCAAATGTTTCCAATACACTTACTCTTACTAACGGAGACCTAAGTGTAGGTGAAACAACATTGGGGATTAATGGTGCTATTTCAAAAACTTCCGGTTTAATTCAGACGGGTGCAACTTCTTCTCTTAGTTTTGGTGGTTCTGCTGCATTAACTTTAGCAAATAACTTGTTTGCTTCCACACCTTCAATCAATAATCTTACTGTCAATAGAAGCGGTGGTGTTTCTTTAGGAAATCAAAATATGACTGTTAATGGACTTTTAAACTTATCAGCCGGAACCCTTACTGTGGGTGCAAACACCTTAACTATCAATGGTAGTTCTCCAACAAGAACAAGTGGGGCAATTGATGCAAGCAATGCCAATGCTACTCTGACTTTTTCGAATCCAAATGCTATAGTTTTACCGGCAAGTATTTTCAATAGTGCAGTAAATAATCTATCCATTACAGGTACAGGTGGAGTTACCGCATCAAGCGATTTTACTATTAATGGCATCTTAAATTTGCAAAATGCTAATCCCTCAGATATAAAAGGCAGTTTAGACATGGGTGCTGATACACTAACAATGGGTGGTTTAGCCACCACAGTCGGTATAGGTGATGTTACAGGTTATGTGAAACGAACTTCATTTGTGGTAAATACACCTTATACTTTCGGAAATGAATATACTACTATAAATCTGGCAGCGGGTGGCACATTGCCAAGTAGAATTTGTGTGAATATCGTTTTGACACCAACACACATATTGATGCCAGATGCTATCAATCGCTATTATGATATTTCACAAACAGGAAGCGATAACTCTACACTTACTATGATAAATCTACATTACTTAGATAGTGAATTAAACGGAGCTACAAAAAGCAATCTTGATATATTTGATTATCATGTAAGCCAAACGCCTCATAGTTTAGATGACCACGGTCGTTCAAATGAGGATTTTGTAAACAATTGGGTGGGTGTAGCCAATAGAAGACTTACTTATATTGCCCCAACTTCATTGTTCCCTAGTAAATACTGGACCCTTGGCACTTCAACTTCCGCAAGCTATACCTGGTTAGGCGCAAATAGTTCGGAATGGACCAATGCTGATAACTGGGAGGGTGGAGTTCCTCATGCAGGTAATCACGCTTTTATTCCTGATGCGAGTACCACTTTGTTTAGCCCTACACTGCCAAATGTAGACACAACTACTTTAGGCTTACTCACAATACAACCCGGGGGTGTTTTAAATGTGGCAGGCGGAAATCCAAAATTAACCTTAAATGGGAGTGTAGGTGCCTGGGATAATTTGGGAACTTTTAATCCCGGCACCAGCACTATTATTTTTACCAATGCAAATGCCACCACATCCGACCCAACCAACTTCTATAATTTGACTATTGCCAGTAATGCTAAACTATCTCTAGGGACTAACAATATTATGAGAATTGCCGGAGCACTTACTCTTGCAGGAACAGGTGGAAGTCAAGGTGTTTTAAATGCTGCTATCAATGAAAACACCGTTGAATTTAACGGAAGTGATGCACAAACTATTCCCAATCCAAATGGCAGCACGCCAGGTTATCACAATTTGATTTTAAGCGGTGACGGTGCTAAAACATTGCCGGCTACACTTGATATTGTTGATGAATTTATTAACAACGGAACCGTTGATTTTGGCACTGGTACAGTTAATTTAGATGGCAACTCTTTATATGGGCAAGAAATTAGCGGAACTTCGCCTTCAATCTTCTATAATCTTACTCTTAATAACTCAGGTTATGGTGCTTCTTTAAATGTCAATGCCGGAGTTTCCAATGCACTTACTTTGACTAATGGAAAACTCACTATCGGTAATTATGATTTAACACTTGGGGTGAGTGCATCAATTTCAGGGAGCAATAGTTCAAACTATATCATCACCAACGGAACCGGTGTATTAAGTCAAATCGTAAGCAATAATGCCGCTGATGTGCTGTATCCAATTGGTTTGGCTTCATCTTATCTCCCACTTTACATTCAACTAACTTCAGGTTCTGCTGCCGATAACATCAAAGCTAGGGTAGGAGATGGACTTTACACTTCATATAATAGCAGTAACTTCCCAACAGGTTCGCTTATTTCTTCAAACGTTATAACTAAAACATGGTTTCTGCAAGAAGGTATTGCAGGAGGAAGCAATGCTACAGTTAAAGTTCAATGGAATGCTGCCGACCAGGGAACATCGTTCGATAATTCGAAATGCAATATGTCTGTCTATAACGGAAGTGCATGGAAATATACTACGAGTTCTGCAGTTTCGGGAGCCGGACCTTACACTCAATCCGTCTGTGGTATCACTTCTTTTTCCCCATTGGGTGTTTTCGAACAAACATTAAGTGGCAATATTAATTATTATAATGTTAGCAATACATCACTAACTTCAGGAATTACTGCTAAATTATTTCAGAGTAATGTTCAAGTCGGGAATGATTATTCTGTAACCAACGGAACATACCAATTTAATGGGCTTCCTCCGGGAACGTATGAAATTGTAGTTTCTTCAACATCATCTACCAATGGTGCTGTGAATGGTACAGATGCAGCACAAGTGAATGCCTGGGGAACACATCCTTTCACAATTGAAAAGGTGAGGTTTTATGCCGGAGATGTAACAGGAAGTGGAAATGTGGCAGATAATTTCTTTAGTTCACTGGATCCTCAACGTATCATGAGCAACTTCGTAAATGGCACATCTTTCAACAGACTTGCCTGGATGTTCTGGGTTGTGGGTGACGAAGTCAGTACCAATTCTGCCCCAGCGGTATTATATCCCAGCATAACGCTTGATGTGGGAAGTAATACCAGTGCTAACCTTTATGGTTTATGCACCGGCGATTTCAATCGCAGTTTTGTTCCAACAGGAGCAAAAACTGCCGGCTCAACCTTAGACCTAATCCAAACAGGGGACATTCAAACTGGCATGCAACAGGAATTTGATTTACCTATCCATATTATAAATGCAGCAACAGTAGGTGCAATATCGCTTGTGCTTGATTTTCCTGCCGACTTGCTTGAAATACAAGATGTAGTGATAAACGGTGCTGATGGAGAACTCAAATGGACTGTAAAGAATAATCAACTGCGAATAGCATGGTATTCGTCTGCCCCACTCAACCTGAATGCCGGCGACCAGCTCTTATACTTACATGTAAAAACCACCGATGCTTTCAACAGTGGAAGTACGGTTCAGTTCAGCCTTGCCGAAAGTCCGGCAAACGAACTTGCTGATGGGCAATTTGAGCCTATTTCTAATGCTATTTTAGGGATTGATGCGCTCAATGCTCCAAGCCTTAGTGTTCAGGAACAAGACAATTTGAATACCTTAAATATGAGCAACCATCCTAACCCTTTCGTTGGCAACACTCTAATTAACTACACGCTTCCATTTAGTGGGAAAGTCAGCCTCGAGATATTTAACTTAGTTGGTAGCAGCTTGGTTTCATTGCTTAGCGAAGAGCAACTTGAAGGCAAGCATAGCATAAAATTCAATGCAGCGGCGCTTCCCTCGGGAGTATATATGGCAAAGCTAAGTGTTGGTAATGAAAACAATAAAATCACCCAAACCATTAAATTAATAAATAACAAATAACTCATGTTTGCCGAAATGATAATATATAATCCTCAAGTCGCAAATTTCAATTTTCAAATTCAAAGGGAAGTTCCCTTATTTTGGAATTTGGGTATTGGAACTAGCAACTTGGGACTTGAAAGTAGTATATTTCTGACAAAAATATCAGCTGTTTCCTACAGATATTTAGTCCATATCTTACAGTCTTCTTTTTTTGAATGCTTTATATTTGCATATAAATCAATATCATGAAAATCATTAGTCTACAAAGAAATAATGCTATGAAATCACCGATTCAATGGTCGGCAATGAATGCTGTTGAATGTATTGAAAGCCCTGTAAATATGCGCATTCGTGCAAATGCATCCCCGATTCAAAGGGATGCCATTTGCACAAGTACAAGTCCATACCCGAC
This sequence comes from Bacteroidota bacterium, assembly GCA_037144095.1. Classification (GTDB taxonomy): domain Bacteria; phylum Bacteroidota; class Bacteroidia; order Bacteroidales; family CAIXTV01; genus CAIXTV01. Next base: position 2,919 of record JBAWXL010000071.1, on the reverse strand, counting down.
AAAGGGAAATACCATTTGCACAAGTGCTAACGCATATCCGACAAAGGGGAATGCCCTTTGCACAAGTGCAAGCCCTTACCCTACGAAGAGAAATGCCACTTGCACAAGTGCAAGCCCATACCCGAAAAAAGGGGACTCCATTTGCACAAGTGCAAACGCATACCCGACAAAAGGGAATACCACATGCACAAGTGCCCATCGCTGTTATTTAATATCATATATAATATAAATCCATTAAAATAATCATTAAATTTTATTCACTTAAATTAAAAAAAACAATATTATGCAATCAATTGAAATGTACTTTAAAATCCCATACGAAGACAAAGAAATTACCGACGATCGTATGATAAATCATGTGATAAACCATATAGCAAATATGGAGGCAAACAATGTCAATCACCTATTCGACAGTCGGATAGCTGCAACCAAAGCAGCATTGCTTCTTCTTCAAACTAAAAAGACAAGCAAAGATGAAACTAAAACCGAACAGTATTCGAGCACCATTACGGTGGAAGAGTATAAAGATGCTTTTGTTATTTATGTGCGTCGCACAGCCGGCAACGTAAGTGCCACTTATATTAAGGGAACTCCCGAATATAAGCTTTTCTTTCCTAAACCACTTAAGTATTACACCCGTCCGCTTCGTGGAATGATTGGCAATCATATCGATCATTTTATTTTAAGATATACCGAACATCCTGAATTGGGAACTACTTTATTAGATGCTTTCACCGATTTAAAAGATGCTTTCGACCCTGCAAGTACCACTCAGCAAAACAAAATTGCTGCTGTGAAATCACTTATTGCCGTTACTTCTGTCGAAAGAAAAGCCCTCAATCATCAGATGTATTCTAACATACTATACTTTGCCGACCTGCACATGGGCGAACCTCAATATGCAAAAGTTTTCTTCAATCAATCTTTGCTATTTCCACACCATCCAAGCAAAGCTGAACCTGTTGTTGAAGAAGAATTCTCATTAATACTACAAGGGAATGAAACAAAAAATACAGGACTTGTTAATATTGTTGGCAAAAAAGCTCGTTTTGTTGTCATAAAAGGTACTAATGTTAAGGCCTATACAGTGGCAAGTTTAGACGATATGGAACCGGGCACCGAGTTTGTCGATTTGGCTGCTGAAGCCGATGTAACCTGCGATATGACTCAACTTGGCGACGATAATAATCCTTACCTCATTCTGCGCAATCTTGGCGACGACGAAGCAGAAGTGGTCATTGATTGGGTTGACTAATAAGAGAATTAATATGAAAAAGACCCAAATCTCAAGCCTCAAGCTCCAAATTAAAAGAGAAAACCCCGATTCTTTATGCAGGGTTCTGGCCTCTTGGGACTTGGAATTTGGTTATTGGAATTTGAAACTTAAAGACGTATGAAAAATCAATATAAATACTATAAAGGCAAAAGTCCACCAAAAGCATTTGTGCTTTTTCATTTGCTTGCTCTAATGAAGAAGTACCATTGGTGGAGGTGGTTTAGTTGCCGAATGCCCACAAGACTTAATCTTGAATTACAAACCATATATAAACAAAACACTTTTTGCCGATGAACAACAAACCAATTAAATTAATCAAAACAAAAAAACAAATTTTTAAACTTTAAATTAAATTAACATGAAAAAGATTTTTCTTCTTATTATTCCATTGCTGTTTATAGCAATGAGCGGGTGGGCTCAAACAGCCGGAAATCCGGATGCCACAATTGGCACCCCTGCCGTATGTTACGGAGCTACTTCAGTAGACGTGCCTATTACAGTATCAAATCTTTACGATGGTGTAAGCGCAACGAATTCCATTGGTAGCTTTTCACTTGAATTTCACTTTGATGCAACTAAGCTGGCAATTCCAAAAGTTGTTGATTTATATAGTGGACTTTTGGCTAATGATGGAGCAGAAACACCCAGTTTTTATTGGACTATTGATAGTACTACTAACCTTACCTATCTTGGGAGTGGAAAGTTCAAGATAGTAGGTATCACCAGCTCGGGGCATGAAATTAGTTTCACAGATGCAACTGTACTTTTTAAATTACGATTTACTCTTTTGCCTGGCTTTACACCTTCTACTTCAAATATTACATTTTATGAAAACACACAAGGAACAAGTTGTGAATTTGCTGGTTTAGCAGACGCTTTTAATGTTTATACTGATTATACAACAAATCCAGGAGATGGAATAGGGACTTATTATAAAAATGGAAGTGCAACACTCGATGCTAACTTTACACCAGGTGCAATTTTAACAACAGGACAAACTATTTGTACGGGGGGAGATCCTTCATCTATTGGAAATTCAACTGCCTCAAGTGGTGGGGATGAAAGTATTACTTATAAATGGGAATCTTCATTAGATGGATTTGCAACAGCAGGTTCAGTAATAGGAAGTGCAACATTATCTTCTTATGATCCTCCAACAGGCTTAACTGCTACTACCAGCTATCGTCGTTATGCACATGATGGAACATGTAATACTTCATTTACAGTTTCTACAGGAACATGGCTGGTAACCGTAGTAGCCGATCCTTCTATTTCAGTTGAACCAGCAGCCACTACATCTGAATGTATTGGTGGTACTGTAGAATTGAGTGTTACTGCAAGTAATGGAACGCCATCATTAACTTACCAATGGTATTCTAATACAAGTGCCTCAACAAGTGGTGCATCTTCAATTAGTGGAGCAACAAGTGCAACTTACACACCTCCTACAACAAGTGCAGGAACCAAGTATTATTATGTAATTGTTTCAGCAACTGGAAGTGGTTGCGGCGATGCAACTTCTGCATTTGCAGCAGTAACAACCGTAGCTGATATTTCTATTTCAGTTGATCCAGCAGCCACAACATCAGAATGTATTGGTGGTACTGTAGAATTGAGTGTTACTGCAAGTAATGGAACGCCAT
>JBAWXL010000070.1:0-17932 GCA_037144095.1 Bacteroidota bacterium | reverse complement strand
AGAGTACTTATTGCTGGGGTATATCCTTTCTGGTACAAAAGTGCATAATCAATAAGTAATTTAATTCCCCAGATATAAGCATTAGGAAAATCCTAATAATTTGTAATATATTGTTAACTGATCGAATCTTTTCCCGATAATTTCCATTTTTCATTAGGACAGTCCTCAAATTCTCCCAAAAACAATCTGAAATTTTAAAAATCACCAAATTAATGCATCAGCATTATTTTGCTCATACAAGCAGAAAAATTCAGGCTAAAGTCATTCCTCTTCTATATTCTAAACCGTTGGCTAAAGCGCAACAGCAATGAAATTAGCACATCAATATGAGTGAGAAGTGAGTTAAGTACGATAAATATTTATGTGGGATTTTGTCATATATCCGTTTTCGGATTTGGCTTTCATAGTCAAATATAAGACTGAGCGGGTCGGTCTTTTTTAATACAAAAACAAAGTTTTAATATTTTTTCTTATGTTTAACTCCAGTATATCTGCACAATACATTTTTTCCTACTAAAAAAAAGTGATATATCAATACTTTACAGTTTGTTTATTGATAATATAAACCAATAAGCATATTGTTTAAGATTATTCTCTCTGTTGAGATTGATAAATGTTTCTACTATTGTTTAAACCGAAAAGAAAAAAGGGTTTCAAAAATTTCTGAAACCCTTGATTTTCAATGTCGGGGTGAGAAGACTTGAACTTCCGACCCCTTGCACCCCATGCAAGTACGCTAGCCAACTGCGCCACACCCCGATGAATTTTTAAATTCGCTGCAAATATATGACTTTTTTCCATCCTGAATTAAAATAATAATTTATCATGTCAAATTGTGAAGAAAATTATCTGGTTTTAGGAGTAAATTTGCTTTTGTTTTCCTACGAAAAAGATTCATTTTGAAATATATTCAACTATAAATTAATCTATGTCATGATTTATTTGTAACTTTGAATTCAAATTGTTAATGACAAGTGAATTACCTTAGCAAAATTTTCTTCTTAGCGAGTATTTGCATACCTCTCTCTTTACAAGGGCAGGGTGTGGTAATAAATGAAGTATTAAGCAGTCCTCCAACCAATCCTGCTGATTTGGGAGGTACCAACGGAACTACTGATGCCAATTCATTTTATAACACTGATTTTCCCATCCCTTATAATCGCGAGTGGGTTGAATTATATAATCCCAGTGGTTGTGACTCTGCTGATATTTCTTGCTATACTCTTGCCTGTAATATGGATCCAAATGATCTGACCACACATAATTGGGGTGCGTTTACTTTCCCTGTTGGGACTACGATTCCTCCTCATGGATATATTGTTATTGGGGGAAATGATGCACAGGTTCCTTTTCTCGATTTTAACCTTACTCAATATCGCCAAAACAGTTATGGGGTTAATAATTTAGATGGTGATCTTACCCGCTGGTTTTTAAGAGATGAGTTTGGGTGGGTTGCTATTTACGACCCTTCAGGAAATCCTGTTGATGCATTGTATTGGAATTTACTAAATGACCCCTCATTACTTTTTACTGAATCTGAGTATTTATTTTCGATGAGTACACACACCAGTTGCAATGGATTGATGACTTTGGCTGCTGCTGTTAACATACCCGGGATTGAATTTGTGGGGGCTCCTATTCAGCAAACTAATGTATCGTTTCAGCGAATTCAGGATGGGAGCATGGTTTGGTGTAGTGCTCCGCAAACTCCAACCCCACGGGCAAATAACTTTGGAGCCGTCTCTCCTCCTACCCTAACGCTGACCACACAAGACGATTATTGCAATTTGGGGATTGGGAGTATTCATTTCAATGTTCAGTATCATGGAACCGATTCGTTGCATTTTCATTGGAATACTTCTCCTGCAGATACGCTTAGTTATTTGAATCATTTACATTCAGGAACCTATATTCTTTCTATCTTCGATCCTTATTATTGTTCTTATCAAACAGATACGGTAATCATTAGCAGTCAACCTCCATTTTCAATTAGTTTTAATAATGTTACTCCTCAGAGTTGTTCGGACACCAATGGTTCGGCTATGTCGGTAATCAATAACGGACATCCTCCTTATACGTATAGCTGGAATTCGACTCCGGTGCAAACTTCCAATGTTTTGCAACAGGTTGCGGCAGGTCAATATATCCTTACGGTAAGCGATTCGCTGGGATGTGTGGTGTCTGATACGGTGCTGATTCAGGATACATATCCCTTCCCTCCTATTTCTTTAAATTTGCGAAACGACACTTGCAATAGAGGAGTGGGTGCTGCTTTTGCTGTGAATAATACATCGATAGCGCTAAATTATAGCTGGAGCAATGCTTCTACCAACGCATCCATTAATGGTTTACATGCCGGAAGTTATTCTCTCACTGTATCCAATCCTCAGTGCAGCAATACTTATTTCTTCGATATTGTGAATGCTTATGAAGCTTATGCAGATTTTATTCCTTCGCCAGCGGTAATGTTTACTGATAATCCGTTATGCGAGTTTTTCGATAATTCAATAAATCCCATTAGCTGGCAGTGGAATTTTGGGGATGGGAGTTCAGATTTCACTCAGCATCCGGTTCATGCTTATGCGGCAACGGGCAGCTATTTGGTGACGCTGGTGATTGAAGATAGTCATGCTTGTTTTGATTCTATTTCGAAAACCTTAATTGTAAAAGATAATACCGTTTTTTATATTCCAAATGCTTTTACACCCAATGAAGATGGGAAGAACGAAGTGTTTAAAGTGTCGGGGCTTAATATTTATGACTTTGATTTAAGAATATATACGCGATGGGGTGAGCAAATTTTTGTTTCCTACGATGCTGAAACGGGTTGGGATGGTAAATTTCAGGGAAAAGATTGCCCTCAAGGGGTGTATGTTTGGCGATTTCAATATAGCAAAGACAAAGAAAGAGGGGGTGGGAAAAAAGAAATTCTGACCGGGAATGTTACTTTAATTAGATAGGATTGAATTATGTTTGATGCTGATAATAGCAACTTCTTTTGCTTGAAGAAGAATATTACGGCAAATCGATTTTTGGGTAAAAATAGGCATAAAAATGAGTGTAAATAATATCATAATGTGTTTTTAGATCATAAATCATCTAAAGAACTAACAAATAAGCATTTCAAATTTAATAATCTGTTTTTCGATTTACATATTAAGTTAATTTTGTCATAACGTTTAATTCTCGTTCACTAAAGTTTGAAGGTCGATGGTCAAAATTTGAAGGTCGATGGTCAAAATTTGAAGGTCGATGGTCAAAATTTGAAAGTCGATGGTCAAAATTTGAGGGTCGATAGGCAAAATTCGAAGGTCGACAGGCAAAATTTAGTAGGTCGATGGTCAAAGTTTGAAGGTCGATAATCAACATTTGAAGGTTGATGGTCAAAAGTTGAAGGTCGATGGTCAAAATTTAGGGGGTCGATGGTCAAAGTTTGAAGGTCGATAGGCAAAGTTTAAAGGTCGATGGTTAAGATTTGAGGGTCGATGGTCAAAGTTTGAAGGTCGATGGTCAACATTTGAGGGTCGATGAGGCTTTGAACACAACTTTGTCAGCAAAATTAAAATCTTTCATAAGTCCTAATTGAGGTCATTTTTATATTTAAGATTTGACAACTTTCGTTAAAGTTGTCAAATCTAATTTCAAAAGTACCTTCATTCTAAAGGTCTTATGTCTTTATCCTAAGAGCCTCCCTCCTACCAAATCTTTACTCTTAGACTATCGGCAACCCACATGGCATCGCCCTGTTTTACATTGAATGCTCCGTAAAACTCTGTCATATTGGATAATGGTCCGATTACACGGAACTTGGCAGGCGAATGTTCGTTGCTCTTCACCTGATTGGCAGTGGCTTCTGGACGTTCGTTGACCATCCATGCTAAAGCATAGCCAAGGAAAAATCGTTGTGCTGGCGTATATCCGGCAATTATGGTTTTGTTTTTAAATTGATCGGTTTTGCGGAAAGCTTCGTATGCCATAATGATTCCACCGAGGTCGGCAATATTTTCTCCCTGAGTTAATTCTCCGTTTATGTGAAGGCTATCCACTGCAATGAATTTATTAAACTGATTTACAATCATTTTTGTTTTAGCATAGAACTTAATGCTGTCTTCGGTTGTCCACCAGTTTTGAAGATTTCCATCGGCATTGTATTTACAGCCCTGATCGTCGAAACCATGTGTGATTTCGTGCCCAAAAGTGGCACCAATAATTGAATACAACAGGGCATCGTCGGCCATCTTGCCTTCATAGCCAGGCACAATGATGTTGCAGCCAGGGATAACGATTTCGTTGTTTGATGGGTTGTAATAGGCATTATAGGTTTGTGGCTCCATGCCCCATTCGGTGCGATCGACGGGTTTGCCATATTTCGAAATCATATAAGAAGTTTCCCATTTAGTGGCACTCATCACATTCTTCACATAAGAAGAACGGTCTATTTGCATGGCGCTTAAGTCTTTCCATTTATCAGGATAGCCCACTTTCATAATCACAGAATTGAGTTTTTTCAATGCTTTATCTTTGGTTACGCTGCTCATCCAATCTAATGCTTTGATGCGTTCGGCATAGATGCTTTTTATGGCATTTCCAATTTCTTCCAGTTTCTTTTTGGTGCCTTTTGGCAAATATTCATCAACATAGACCTGACCAATTAATTCGCCAAGCGAGCCATCTGTTTCTTCTACTACGCGTTTCCAGCGAGGTTTAGGTTCTTTCACACCACGAATGGTGGAGGAATAGAAACTGAAAAGCTCAGCGTACGTTTTATCATCCATATAGCGTCCAAGTCCGCGCAACAACTGATATTTCAGGTAATTCTTCCAATCATCAATGGGAAAAGTTTTTAGGTAGCCATTCATAGCTTTAAGAAATTCGGGCTGTCCGACAATCACCGTATCGACATTTTTCAAACCCATACCTTCTACAAAAATCCCCCAATCAATATTGGGTGTCGATTCGGTGAGTTGTTTGAATGACATTTTGTTATAATTGGCAAAAGGATCGCGACAATCTTCGCGTTTGCGTGACGATTTGGCAATGGCAGTTTCGAGTTTCATGAGTTTATCGGCAGCCGTTTTGGCTTTTTCCTTATCATAACTCATTATTGAAAACATGTTTTCGAGATGAAGCATAAATTTCTGACGAATATTCACAGCACGTGCATCGGTATCGAAATAATAATTGCGGTCGGGCAAACTCAAACCTCCCTGTGAGACAAAGACTGCATTTTTGCTGCTTATTTTATCATCCTGACCGACATAAAAGCCAAATAAAGGAGAAGCAGAAACGGTGTGAATGTAGGATGCCGCTTTAACTATACCTTTGATATCTTTGATGGCATCAATCATATCGAAGTCGTTTTTCAAGTCGGAAATTCCTTTTTTATTGAGATTTACAGTATCCATACCTGAGAAATAGAAATCGCCAATTTTTTGTTTGTTGGAGCCTTTTGGTGCATCTTTCAAAGCAGCAGAGGATTCGCAAACGTGACGAATCTGAGCATTAATGGTGTCTTGTATCAATTGCCAGATGCCATTGCTTTGTTCGCTGGCAGGAATTGGGTTTTGTTTGAACCATCCGTTATTGGCGAATAGAAAGAAATCGTCGCCGGCTTTAATGGTTGAATCGATGTGAGCAACAAGGGCATCGGGACCCTGATTTGCTTTTTTAGTATTGCATGATGTAATTGCCATTATCAAGATAATTGATAGCAAAGTGATTGGAAAAAGTTTTTTCATGTTTAATTTTGATTTTGTGGCAAAAGTAAATAATTAGTTGCTAAAAATAGATTTTATTTTGAGTTTTTAAGATATCTAAAGAGTTTTGGAAGAAAAGCAATTTGGAAGCTAAATCTGACTTCTATGCTAAATATGGTCTGTCCTTAATATCAAACAAAATAGGATAAGTCGGCAGTTTGCAATCTTCAGCCAGCAATCAACAATTTCTTATAAAGCAAATGTTTAAAATTTGTATTTGCTAATTGCCGACTGTAGACTGTCGACTTATTTTATTTTATTGACAAACACTATTTAAGCAACTCAAATACAAATCCACAATATATTCCTTACTTTTGTTGCCCAATGAGAAATAGAAAACAATATAGAGAACCCGAATTCATAAAAGATGTGCAAGTGACTGCCGCCGGTGCTGAGGGAAATGCGATTGCAAAAATAGATGAGAGAGTTGTGTTTATTCCTTTTGCCGCTCCGGGCGATGTAATAGATATTAAAATCATTAAATCTAAAAAAAGCTTTGCTGAAGCACAAATACTTGAGATTAAGCAGAAATCGGAAGACAGGGTGGAGCCCAAATGTGAACATTTTGGAGTTTGTGGTGGTTGCAAATGGCAACATCTTAGCTATGCAGCTCAGCTACAGTTTAAACAACAGCAAGTGATTGACAATATCGAACGCATTGGCAATCTAAGTCCCGAAACCATTTATCCAATCATTGCCTGCGAAAAGATTTTTGAATATCGAAACAAACTCGAATACACCTTTTCGGCTCACCGCTGGCTGTTGCCCGAAGAAATTCATTCGGATGTAGCACTGCAAGGCTTGCCTGCTTTGGGTTTTCATATTCCTAAGTATTTTGATAAAGTACTAGATATCAAACAATGTCATTTGCAAGCTGAACCTTCAAATGTGATTCGATTATGGGTGAAAAAATATGCCCTCGAACATGACTTTTCTTTTTATAATACCCGTTTGCATGAGGGATTTTTGCGTAATCTGATTATTCGCAACACCATTGGAAGAGAATTGATGGTGATTGCAGTGTTTGCACAAAATCGGAAGGAAGAAACTGAGACTTTCTTAAATTTATTGAGAGATCAGTTCCCTGAAATTACTTCCCTGTGGTGGGTTGTAAACGAAAAACTAAACGATACCATATCTGATTTACAAATAGATTTATTCCATGGGAAGGCATTTCTAACAGAATATCTTGGAGAATCGGAATATCGTATTAGTCCGGTTTCATTCTTTCAAACCAATAGTTATCAGGCTCTGAAACTTTACTCAAAAGTGTCAGAGTTTGCCGACTTCAAAGGACATGAAACAGTGTATGATTTATACACAGGGACAGGTTCAATTGCAGTTTTCATTGCAAAGCAAGTGGTTAAAGTTGTTGGTGTAGAATATGTTGAATCGGCAGTTGAAGATGCCCGGATGAATGCCAAAATAAATCAGGCTGAAAACACAAGCTTTGTTGCAGGTGATCTTGCTAAGGTGTTTACGGATGAATTTGTTGCGCAACATGGGAAACCGGATGTCATTATCACCGATCCTCCACGAGCCGGAATGCATGAAAAAGTGATTCAGCAAATTCTTAAACTTTTGCCCGAAAAGATAGTGTATGTAAGTTGCAATCCTGCCTCACAAGCAAGAGACTTGCAATTGCTTTCTGAAAAATACATTCTAAAATCCATTCAGCCTATTGATATGTTTCCACATACCCATCATGTGGAAAACATTGCTTTGATGGTGCTAAAGGAGTCAGCAAATGAAATATGAGTCTATACTGAAAAAGCTTTTACCCCAAATAATTTAAAAAACATTGCCACTGATTAACAGATTATCAAGTTATTTCAAATTAAAAACCAGTGAAACTGAGGCATTATTTATTTTATATTCCTTTTCAGAGTGTGTTCAAATATAGAATTTAGATATTGAGACCTTAAATTATTTCTCAAAATATAGTTCTCTTTCCTTATAGCTTAATTGAGCGCAATTGTTGCTGAATTAAGTTGGAAGTTTCAGAAATATTTGCATTATCTGATTCACAAATCAAATCAGCTTGCAAATAGTATTTTTCTCTTTCGGGAATAATGTTTTTAATAAAACTCAATAAGTCATCCTTCTTGAAATTTTGAATGATGGGACGCTTTTTTTTAGTGTGATTGAGTCGTTGAGTTAAAATTTCAGGCGAAACTTTTATATAAATACTAAAAGTTTTTTCTTTAATGTTTTTCATATTGTCGAAGAAACAAGGAGTTCCCCCGCCAGTGGAAAGTATATAATTGTCTTTTTCTAAAACTTCTGCCAAAAGTTGAGTTTCGAATTCTCTGAATTTAGCTTCACCAAACCACTCAAAGAAGGAAGTAATTTGCATGTGATACTTTTCCTCAAAAGTGCTGTCAAGGTCAATGAATTCGAGATTAAGCCTGTCTGCAAGTTGTTGCCCAAGTGTTGATTTTCCGCAACCCATAAACCCGACTAAACAAATTTTCATGAAAAGGTATAGGTTTTTAAGAAGTTCACTAATTTATTTGTTGCTAAACCACGATGACTAATGGCATTTTTAATATCAAGCGGCATTTGTGCAAAAGTAATGTCATAGCCTTCAGGCATAAAAATAGGATCATAGCCAAAGCCATCGCTGCCCATTTTTTCATGAATGATACTGCCTTCTATAATGCCTTCAAAAATGTAATCTTTTGCATCAATAATTAAAGCAATCACTGTTCGGAATCTCGCCTTGCGATTTGTTTTGCCTTCAAGCTCGCTGAGAACTTTGTTACAATTATCGTCGAAGCTTTTATTTTCACCAGCATAACGTGCTGAATAAACCCCGGGTTGACCATTTAATGCATCAATTTCTAAACCTGTGTCATCAGCAAAACAGGGTAAATGAAATTTATCCCAAATGAAATGTGCTTTTTGCAAAGCATTCCCTTCGATAGTGTTTTGTGTTTCGGCAATTTCATCAAAAAAACCCAAGGAATCTAATCCAATGATTGAAATGTCGTTGGTTAGAATTTGATTGATTTCTTTTATTTTATGCTGATTTTGAGTGGCAAATACCAGTTTCATTTCTGATTAATTTATTAAGTTTATAAATCCGTTAGATTGCATTTTGGTTAGACTAAAATAAGATTATTTATTCCATTTTAACAGGTTGCTCTTCTCCATAAAAAACCTTTTTCACGTAAATACCCTTTTCATAAATCTTTTCTTCAATCACCTTGTCTTTCTTCATCACTCTTTCCGTTAGTAATCTTCCTTTCGTATCCCATTCAAGATAAAGACCTTCCATATAATCATTCTGAAAAATCCCTTCAGCTTCTTTTTTGCCATTTGTGAAATAATCAGTCCATTTGCCTTCTTTTTTATTATTCACATAAGTCCCTTCCCTTTTAATCTTTCCATTCGGATACCATTGTAATAATGAACCGTTTCTCTTTCCCATAGAATAATTGACGAATGACAATTTTTTATTGTTCTGATAATATTCGATCCAAGTGCTGTCTTCAACATCTAAAACAAAATATCCCGACATTTTAAGCTTGCCATTTGGATGATATTCAAGCCACTTCCCGTTTCTTTTATTTAAAACAAAAGTTTCAACCAACCATGGCTTTCCTTTTTCATTATAGTAAACCCAGTTGCTATCTTTGAGGCCTTGTTTGAAATAACCTTCAAAATATTTATTGCCGTTTTTATACCACCAAATCCAATGTCCATGTTCTTTACCGTTTAGATAATTTCCTATGTATTTAGTTTTCCCGTTCGGATACTTTTCTGTTTTCTCACCATTTGCATTACTCATCAAACCCAACGAAATCATTTCTCTTTCAAATTGGGATACATTATTGCTATGCTGATTCTGAGCTAATAACTTCGTAGAAACAAAAATAATGATTAGAAGAAATAGGAAAGGGCGCATTCAGCAATCGATGTTAATTCGAAAACGAAAGAAATCTTTCAGCATCAATTGCGGCCATACAACCGCTTCCGGCAGCCGTAATCGCTTGTCTGTAATAATGATCCTGCACGTCGCCAGCAGCAAAAACGCCATCAATATTGGTTCGGCTGCTTCCCGGAACCGTTTTTATGTATCCGTTTTCGTCTAACTCAATTTGACCTTTAAATATTTCAGAATTAGGATGATGACCAATAGCTACAAAGAAGCCATCAATCTTCAACAACTTCTCTTCTCCTGTTGAATTATTGGTAAGTAAAACTCCTGTAACCGATTTTGCAAAACCTTGTTGTTCGCCAACAATTTCTTTTGGTGAATGAAGCCAAACAACTTCAATATTTGGAGTTTCTTTCACTTTTTGTTGCATGGCTTTCGAAGCACGAAGTTCATCGCGTCGGACAATCAAATAAACTTTATTGCAAAGCTTTGAAAGATAAGTTGCTTCTTCACAAGCAGTATCGCCTCCACCCACCACCGCAACATCTTTTCCTCTATAAAAGAAACCATCGCAAGTTGCACAAGCCGAAACTCCATAACCATTAAATTCTGCTTCTGAAGCTAAGCCTAACCATTTGGCAGTAGCTCCTGTTGCAATGATAAGTGTTTCGGCTAAAATTACTTTACCATCATCTGCTTTTACTTTGAAAGGACGTTCAGATAGGTCTACTTCTGTAATTATTCCCCAACGAATATCCGCTTCGAAACGAAGCGCTTGTTGTTTAATATCTTCCATGATTTCTCCTCCCTGTTTTCCATTTGGGTAACCGGGAAAGTTATCAACTTCTGTTGTAATTGTGAGTTGACCTCCGGGTTGCAATCCTTCATATAAAACAGGATGAAGTTCTGCGCGTGCAGCATAAATAGCAGCTGTGTATCCGGCAGGTCCCGAACCAATAATAAGACATTTTACTTTTTCAATGTTTTCTTCCATGATATTTGTTATTTGTATTTGAGCGAATTGTAAAAATCGTGCCATTAATGTCTTTTCACTAAACTGCTGAATGGGTTATAGTTGAGTATGACATCCTGGCAGATGCTTATAATATCCCAAAAGTACACATGTTTTTTTAAAATCAAAGTTCTTGAAAAAACCTTGAAATAATGTAAATGTGAATTTGTTTTTGATTTTATATCTTATGTGCACGAAAAATCGTATCTTTACACTCTTTCTTTTTTAGATAACTTAGAAAACAATTAATATGAAACTCTACATCAAATACATGGTATCAAATCGCTGCAAAATATTGGTAAGAGATGAGTTAGATAAACTTGGATTGCACCATTTAAAGGTTGAATTGGGCGAAGTGGAGATTTTCGAGGACATTACGCCCACACAACGCGAAATATTGAAAACTGAGTTGTTGGTTTCGGGTTTGGAACTAATGGAAGACAAAAAAGCCATTTTAATTGAAAAGATTCAGAAGGTAATTATTGAAATGTTGTATCGCGAAGAAGGAATGCCTAAAATTAATAATTCAGATTATATTGGCGAAAAACTTGGTCACGATTACAACTATCTCTCAAATCTTTTTTCAGAAGTAAAAGGCACTACAATTGAACATTTCATTATTGTCAATAAAATTGAACGGGTTAAGGAACTTCTCCTTTATGATGACCTTACGCTTACAGAAATCTCTTATCGTCTGAACTATAGCAGTGTGGCGCATTTATCCAGCCAGTTTAAAAAAGTTACAGGCTTGACACCTTCATATTTTAAACAATTCAAGAATATAAGAAATTAGAATTAAAGCTCTAACTAAAAGGTTTTAATAATCACATTTCAATCAATAGCAAGCTTTAAAAGTTCAATCTTATAAAGCTTTTGTTTTTTTATACAAAAGGCTGATTTCTTATCACATCGAATATTGTTTCGCATCAAAAATTCACAAACAAAAATGTGTGAAAGATGTAAGTCATTTCCTAAATTGTGTAACACTTCCCTCACTTCTTGTTGCGACCTTTGTACCCTAATGAATATCATACAATTTAAACTAAAATGAAATGAAAAAGATTGAAACTTTTACCAAAAAGAAGCTCTATCCCATGCAGGATAACGAAACCCGCCAACTAAACCCCGAAAAACTATTACCACTCGTAGGTAATTTTAAGCTATTGAAACCAAATAACATAATAACATTGATTTTGCTTTTCCTGATGACAATTTCATTCAACATCAACGCTCAACCCAAGCATCAAATCAAAAAAAAACAAATTAAAACAGAGCATAAAGTAGTAGCATTTATCGGAAAGTTCGACAGTTGGGTTTTCAATAATGATTATGTTTACGATGGTTTTTATCTACAATCAGGCGAAGATAAGTTTTTAGTGAAATTCCCAAAACACATGGGCTATCAACTCACAACAGTAATTAAACCCGGCAGCATTATCACCGTTAGCGGCATTCGAACCACTGATACATTGAATAAAAAAGAAATAAATCTCGTGAGCGTGTACACAGAAGACCGAAACATCAGCGATTCGCTCTCAAGAGAGGCCGTTATTAAACCTAAAAGTGAATCTATCAGTGGTATGAGCAAAATAATAGAACTTCAAAAGAATAAATCACATAAAATATTCGGCTATGTGCTCGAAAATAAAACCATTCTCCGTATTTCACCTAAAATTGCCCATCAATTACATAAGTTGGCAACCGTTGGAACTGACATTACTTATTCAGGAATTAAAACTTCTCTCAATCAGGGTGAAGTGGCAGTCAACGATTATTTTGTAGTTCATTGCAAAAGTATTACTATTAATAGCAAACAATACGTTTCTAAGTAGTTAATTCCCTGCACGTTTTAGTAATTCAAAGGTTCAAATTAAGAACACCGCTCATTCCACATCAAATTCAAAAATCAATAGTCCATAAACATCAATAAAATTCAAACATCATGTCAAAAGAAAAAGAAGGTAAAGAAAAGTCAAACAAGAAAGCCCCTGCAATGAATCTAAAAGAAAAAAGATCTGCAAAAGCCGCCAAGCGCGACGAAAAAAACAAAGCAACAGCATTATAATATAGGAGTTTAGGCTGTAGACATTTAGACTTTTAGTAAAAATAGAAATGACAACTTTCCAAAAGTTGTCATTTCTTATATTTATATCCTCATTCAAGGTCAAACTTCAGCCTTTGCTTGTTTTAAATTTGAAAAAACAAAAAGCATTTACACTATTATTTCAAGTAAGGAACTCGTGACTTCAATCGACTTATCGGTTTTTCAATCAAAGTCCACGAAATAGACGCAACAATGAATGTTAACAAATAAAAAGCAACAAAAGTAGTGTATTTACTATCGATACTCAATCCAATGCGAGGGGCAATAAAGTAATAAAGAAACGGAATAAATCCATGATATACATAAAGCCCGTATGATATTTTGCCCGAATACAGCACAAATGTATTCTCCAATATCATTTTAATGCCCCACTTGAAACCATTTGTCGAAGCCCTCAACACAATAAAAACCGACAGAATAGCAAACATAAATTCCTCACCTACCATACCGTACCAATATATTTTAAGGTAGTATTGCGCAATAAACAAAACCAAATACACACCCAACACACCATACAATACCCACGGTTTTGAAATAACAGCACTTACCTTTTTGTTATAAAGTGTAACGTATGACAACAATGCCCCCAAACCCAGGGACGACATACAATTTAATGTAAAATACGAAGTCGCCATCCATTTCCCAACGAAAAAATGAAAGCATGACTTAAATAATAAGGACAAAACAATAGTGATAATGATGGATTTAAATATATTTTTTGTGCTGATAAAAAGAATCAGGAAGGGCCAAAACAAATAAAATTGCTCTTCAACGGCCAATGACCAGAAATGGCTGAAATCGCCCACATAAACATTATGTATAGATTGGTAAATGTTTATCGAATATGAAAACAACCATCTCGAAAGCACACGGGTATCCTGAAAATCTATACAAAACAAAAAAACAATCAGCAAATAATAGATAGGAAATATTCGAAGAAAACGTCTGATATAAAAATTCTTCAACAAACTTTTCCGACTGCCATTTGTTATTAAGGCTTCATCCCTATTGGTCAACAATATTCTTGTAATCAGAAAACCGCTCAACACAAAAAACAAGGTAACCCCATGTACAAAAGGAAAAGCCTTCATAAATGGATTCGTCCATTGCCATTGCAGCCAATGCCCCATCATCACCATCAACACTGCAAAAAACCTAAGTCCGTCTAACTGTGCAATATATTTATTGTTGTTCTCTTTCAAAACTTAATTTCGATAACATTTTCAGCAAAAGTAATAATATTTCAAATTAACAATCTTCCTTATTAAAATAAACCCATAACTTATATCATAATTATTCCCCCACATTTCCCAAAATCAAATTCCAACCACTCAATTCACACCCCAAAACCTCAAAAAAATCGTAAATTTGCACCAATTATGAAAAACACCATTCTACATACAGCCGCATCTCGCGGAAAAGCCGACCATGGTTGGCTCATCAGTCGTCACACTTTCAGCTTTGCCGATTATTATGACCCACATCGCATCAATTTTGGCGCACTTCGTGTGCTTAACGACGACATTATCGAGGCAGGGATGGGCTTCGACACCCATCCTCACAAAAACATGGAAATCATTTCCATTCCCCTCGAAGGCGACCTCGAACATCGCGACAGCATGCAAAACATCACAGTGATAAAAAAAGGCGACATACAGGTAATGAGCGCCGGAACAGGAATAAAACACAGCGAATACAATCATAATAATGATAAACACTGCAAATTTCTGCAAATTTGGGTCTTGCCTAACCAACAAAATGTCACGCCTCGCTACGATCAAATCACATTAGACCCCGACGATTATCACAATTGCTTCCAACAAATAGTATCTCCCAACAATAACGACGAAGGCGTCTGGATACATCAAAATGCCTGGTTTCATCTTGCCGAATTCGACAAAGATTTCACCGCCAACTACACATTTAAAGACCCACAAAACGGGTTATATATATTTGTCATCAGCGGAACCATCAAAGTTGACGAGCAAATCCTCGCCCAGCGCGATGGCTTTGGAATATGGAACACCAACAAGGTCGAAATTCAAGCCATCAACAATGCCGAATTCCTCCTTATGGAAGTCCCCATGCAAGTTTTATAAAGCAATCTCACAAACTTCAAAAATCAACACTCGTTGATCATTATTTATAAATCAACAATCCTTTTGCATTTTCTTTTCTTTGTGTAACTTTGTGCAAAACCTTTGTGCAACTTCGTGTTACAACTTTTTCATCCAAAATTTACACCTTAAATTTCCCTCTCCCCTCCTTTGAATTTGGAACTTGAAATTTGAGACTTAGCACTTAATCCAGCCCCTTCTTCAACTTTAAAGAAAAAGTACTAACTTTACCCCCAATTATTCTTTTCACCAACCATAAATCAAATCAAAATGAAACTGAATCTAATTAAAACGCTGATGGTTTTTGCCATACTCATCCTCAATTTGCCGCTTCAGGCTCAAAATTACGAAGCCTACATGCCGCCTCAGGATTCCCTTGCGAAAATTAAACTCGAAAAATGGCAAGATATGAAGTTCGGACTCATCATGCACTGGGGTTTATATTCCCAAATCGGAGTCGTCGAGTCATGGGGTCTATGTTCAGAAGATCAGGGATTTCAAGACAGAAAAGGCATGAACTACACTGATTATAAGGACATGTATTTTGGCTTAATTAAGAAGTTTAATCCCATAAATTTCAACCCCGATCTTTGGGCTGACGCTGCTCAAAAGGCAGGGATGAAATATGTGGTCTTCACTACCAAACATCACGATGGCTTTTGCATGTTCGACACCAAAGAGACTGATTTTAAAATCACCGGCGCCGAAAGTCCTTTTCACAATAACCCAAAAGCCAACGTAGCCAAGTATATTTTCGAAGCCTTTCGCAATAAAAACTTCATGATTGGCGCCTATTTTTCAAAACCCGACTGGCATTGTCCGCTCTATTGGTCGCCCCTGCTCGCAACTCCCAACCGCAACAACAATTACGATATCAAAAAGTATCCCGACCGTTGGAAAGCTTTTCAAGACTACACATTTAATCAGATAAAAGAGCTAACCACAGGCTACGGTCGCATCGATATCCTCTGGTTTGATGGAGGTTGGGTGCGTCCCGACTCAACCATCAATGCTGAGGTCCGTTCCTGGGAGTATGATATCTCAAAATGGGACCAAGATATCAACATGCCGCGCATAGCTAAGATGGCCCGCACCAATCAGCCCGGAGTTTTGCTGGTCGATCGCACGGTACATGGTCCCTACGAAGACTATCGCACCCCCGAGCAGAGTGTTCCCGACAAAGCTTTGCCATATCCATGGGAATCTAACATGACCATGACCGACAATTGGGGATATTGTCCAAATGCCAACTTCAAAACGGCTGAAAAAATTGTCCGCACCCTCATCGATGTCGTTTCCAAAGGCGGAAATTTCCTCTTAAATGTGGCCCCTTCGCCCGATGGAACCTTCGAGGAAACAGCCCTGAGCCGATTAAAAGAAATCGGCGAATGGATGAACGTGAATAGCGAAGCAATTTACGCCACACGCCAGTGGATTACCTTCGGCGAAGGCAAAAACCTCCGATTTACAACTTCAAAAGACGGGAAATATCTCTACGTTTTCGCATACGAATTGCCAAATAACACCTTATCCATCAACTCTTTAAAAACCACAAAGAAACTTTCTGCAAAAATGTTAGGCTCTAACGCTGCCATTAAATCAGAATTAAAAGAGGGTGTCTACACTTTAACACTTCCCGCATCATTGCAGTCGCCCAAAGCCCGTCCTTCCAAATACGCATCCGTATTTAAGATCACATTGAAATAAAAATCCACATTCCAATGAAACGATTTCTCACCCTTTGCATACTTTTTCTCAGTCTGCATCACACAATCGCTCAAAGCGTTCTGCCATATCAAAATCCCAAGCTCCCAATCGAAAAAAGGGTCGAAGATTTAGTCTCCCGCATGACCTTAGAGGAGAAATTCTTTCAAATGTACATGCTCCCCTTCGGCAATGGCGACAGCCTCGATTGGTATAAACACGGCGTTTTCGGTCTACAATTCTCCAGCAGTGCCAAAACTTCCAATGGCAACGAGCAAATGATGCATTATGCCGCCGGAAGCTCTGCTTATGAGGCTGCTATCGAAATAAATGCTGCCCAACTCTACTTCAAAGAGCACACACGTCTCGGCATTCCCATCATACCTTTCGATGAGGGCTTGCATGGCCTCAACCGTGCCGATGCAACAGCTTTCCCGCAGGCAATAGGCTTGGCTGCAACTTGGGATCTAAAGCTAATGAATGACGTAGCAAACGCCGAAGCCGACGAAGTGAAGGCACGCGGAATCAGACAATTACTTTCGCCTGTCATAAACATCGCTTCCGATGTACGTTGGGGTCGAACCGAAGAAACTTACGGCGAAGATCCCTTCCTTTGTTCCCAAATGAGCGTCGCATTCGTCTCCGCATTCGAACAAAAGGGCATCATCACCACTCCAAAGCATTTCGTTGCCAACCTTGGCGACGGTGGTCGCGACAGTTATCCCATTCATCACAACGAAAGGTTGATGCACGAAGTCTATTTCCCCCCTTTTAAAGCCAGCATTCAGCAAGGGCATTCCACAAGCATCATGACGTCCTACAATTCCTACGATGGCACCCAATGTTCTGCAAATGATTGGCTTCTAAATCAAAAGTTGAAGAAAGAATGGGGCTTCAAAGGTTTCGTAATTTCCGATGCAGGGGCCACAGGAGGCGCCAATGTGCTCCATTTCACCGCCCACAACTATGCAGAATCCACTCAGCAGGCAATAAACAATGGCTTGGATGTCATTTTCCAAACTTCCTACCGTCATGTGCCCCTTTTCATCGAGGCATTTAACAAAAACATGATCCGACCATCGGCCATCGATAGCGCAGTAAGCCGCATTCTCTATGCAAAGTTCAAGCTCGGTCTGTTTGAAAATCCTTATGTCGATGCTGAAGCCCTCAAAAAAGTAAATTATGTCGAACAACATAAAGATATTGCCAAAAAAGCAGCCCTTGAGTCCATTGTTTTGCTTAAAAACGACAAAAATATTCTGCCATTAAGCAAAAATATCAAGTCAGTTGCCGTAATTGGCATCGATGCCGTCGAAGGGCGTCTCGGAGGATATTCCCGCGAAGGAAAAGCAGTCG
>JBAWXL010000069.1:0-18069 GCA_037144095.1 Bacteroidota bacterium | reverse complement strand
GTACTTATTGCTGGGGTATATCCTTTCTGGTACAAAAGTGCATAATCAATTTAAATTATTTTATTATGGCAACATTTGAAGGAACAAGCGATGAATTTATCAAATTTATTGGTGGTTATACAAGAAATAAAGTTCAGAGTATAACCAGAACGTATAGAAAAAATATCGGAAAATGTGAGGATTGTGGTTCACGCACAAAAAAACTTGATGCTGCCCATATTAAAGGAAAAGAAAGGCCAATAATAACCAGTAATATTTTAAATAACTTCATTTATGATGGCAAAATTAAAATTGACCTACAGGTATTCGAAGATCAGTTTATTTCAGCTCACAAATCACTTCCAGATTCGATAAAAATATTATGCAAGGAATGCCATAGAGAATATGATAAGCAAGAGAATATAATAGAAATTGAAGATGAATTAGAAGATGATATTGATAATGATAAAATAGATCAACAAGAGATGGAAATTGTATCTGGTCTGATAGCAAACTCAAAGATGAATAAAAGTAAAGCGTTACCGTTTTTTCAAAATAGAGTCAATGATATTTTAAATAACAGTAATGTAGTTTATTCCAACGTGAACAATACTGTTAATGTTTGGTGGTTAGAACCTGCAAATGAAAAGTTTAAAACTGAATTTTTTATCGTTTTAAATAATTCAGATTGCAGAAAGCTCCTGCTTTTTCAAATACCCAAAAATGAAATTGAGAATCCAGAATTAGTTTTTGAACAGAGAAGTGATAAGGGTGTATCAAAAATTATTATTATTGCATCAGAAACTGAATATAAAGATAAAAAAGGCTTTGATTTTAAGCCTTATTTAATTCAAACTGTTGAATATTAATTTGTTATTTGAAAAGGTGGATGTTTGAGAAGAGTTGATTATTCAATTTTATACTGAATAGCTGATTATTCAAAATTATCTATTTGATTAAAAAACTTAAAAATTAATCGCTCCGAGTTTTGGATAGGGAGGGGAATTGATTTCTACGATGATATTGTACCTTAACACTTTTAAATAAATAATTGAGATTGGACAATGCTTTCCGCAGAAATTTTAGGAAAAGTCTCCAATGCTTCATTTAAGTTCCCTG
Organism: Bacteroidota bacterium; assembly: GCA_037144095.1. GTDB lineage: Bacteria > Bacteroidota > Bacteroidia > Bacteroidales > CAIXTV01 > CAIXTV01. The sequence continues at coordinate 16,971 of JBAWXL010000069.1, read as the reverse complement.
TTCAGCCCAAATATTAAGGTTAAGGGAGAAATCTTGACTTTGAATACAAATGGAGAAGGAAATGATCAGGAGTATATGTGGTTGACCAAAACCTAATTTGGTTAACTAATATCCCCATAAAACAATAGGCAAAATAGGTTTGGATGACCTATTCATTTGTTCTGAAAAAGTGACTCTACATCTTAAAACCCGTTGAATTCAAAATCTGAACATAAAGCAGCATAAGAGACATCCTTATCAATGTTTTTTGGGAATCGTTTACTAAAGTTTAGACTGACGTTTTTGTCTGTGCTTTATTTACTATAATAGTTTTCTTGCAATTGAGGGCGTTAATTTGTAAATTTCCAATTATAAAATCCTCATCTGGAAATCCCAGAAAAGTAATGCAGCCATATTCATTTATAGAAACCTCGACATAATTAGAATCCAATTGCGAATATGAACTATATCTGTCAGACAGAAAATGAATTTCTTGATTGGTCGATCCAATCCACTGGTGATTTAGTGTTCGCTGTGATTCATCGAAACGTCCAGTAATAAGTATATCTGCCAGATTAAAGATATTTGTCATTCCCTTTCCATCGATTTCATTTATTTCATATCCCGTAAAAACCATGGTGCTTAATCCAATTTTTCTGCATTCAGATAGGATTTGTATTACTTCATCAAATTGGTCTAATGGTTCGCCACCTAGCAGGGTAATACCTTCAATTATATCTTTTTCATTTTCTATTTTTCTAAACAGCTCTTCATTAGAGATCATGACTTGTTCCTTAAAACTCCACATCTCCTTATTCCAACATCCTTTACAATGCAAAGAACAACCTTGAACCCAAATAACGAATCTACATCCTGGTCCGTATATAAAGCTATGTTCAGCTATAAAAGAAATATTCATTCTAGTATGTGTTTCGAACCAATATCAATTTGATCTTACCTTTTACATTTTCCTCTTTTACTGAATATCCTTTTTCTTTGGCCTTGGCAATTATATTTTCCTTTTGTTGTTCAACGAATGCTTTTCTTTCTTTTTCTATTCTTATACGTTCTTCTTCTTGCCGCTGTTCCTCCAATTCTTCCATTTTTTTGTCGAATAGAAAATTGTATTCCTTCTCAACTTCTTGTAAAAATTGAGCTAAAGGTTTTCTGTTGTTATTTTGAGAGAAATTATTGAAGCTTTCATGATTATAATGTTTGATTTGGTACCTGCCATTAATGAAAATGAAAGTTTGATTTCCACTAAAGTCAATTCTTTCAGTAACTATTTCATTCTCATCAACCCAATATTTACAACCCACGCAATCAAGGGCATTCAATAATAACTCTTTATTCAAAAAAGGTGTGATGGTCTTAATTATTGCACTCATTGTTTTTTATTTTGAATTTTGTTTTGGGATTTTAATTCATTCGATTGAAAGAATTCATCCGTTTTACTTATGGATTGAATTTCTTCGAAATTGCCTAATAATTCTTGTAATTCGTCCACACATATTTCTCCTTTTATGCCATCAGTAGCAGCATTGATTTTTCCGTTTTCATCAATGGTAATTATGATTCGTTGTTCAGCCATATTCTTTAGTTTTTAATTGCACATAATTTTGCTGTTAGCCTTTCAGATTCTTTTACACCTAAGTCATATTCCTCCCAAAATTCAATTGTCAAATAGTTTTGATTGTTTTGTTGATATAATTTTCCAACTAAAGGCAATTGCTGGAGCGATGAAATTGTTAGATCAAATTTATCTGATGTTTTGGAACTATTCGACTTGCCACCCACATATTCCTCCAATGAAGAACTGCTTGAGGATTGCTCAAAGTCTTTTGATTTGTCAATTTCCTTCCGTTTTATTTCATCCTGAAGCCTTTTAATTTCTTTATTTATTGCACTTATCTCAGATTCAATTTTCTGAACAAAACTTGCATTTTGAATTTCATTAAACTCTTTTAGTTTGGCCTCTGATTCAAATGCTTCTTTCGGATTTTTTTGCTTGTTTTTATGACCGGATTGTTGAATCCACTCATTTTTAAGTTTATTGATTTCTTCCTTTTGGAAATTGTTTTTTTTACAAAATTCATCTATCTTTTTGTCTATATCGTTCTGCCTTTCGTGAAGTGTATTTTGCTTGCCTTTCAATTCTGTTTCCCTGGCTGAAATCTGCTTTTTACATTCAAATATTTTTTCATCAAGTTTGGCTTTTCTGTCTTCCTGAAGAATTAATTTAATTTCATTATCTATATGTGATTGAATTTCACCTATTCTCTTGATTTTGTCTTTGTATATTTCAGAACTTTGTTTGGAAAAATTTTCGGATTTCAACTGATCTATTTCTTTCTTAATGCCGGTAAAAAGATTCTTCTTGCCGAGGAAAAATCTTTTTAATGAAATGGACAATTTGGATTCTGTATCCTCAGTTTCTTTTATCATTTTTTCTATTACAAAAAGGTTCTTTTTGATTTTACCTTCTTCATTTTCCCATTCTTTGTACAAAGAATGTTCCTGACAATTATCTGGCAATCTGAATGGATCATTTTCCCAATGAAATTCTACTTTTATAGATTTTCCGCTGTCTGGGAGATTAGGTTCAAATGAACTGAATTGCTCAAATGGGAGTAACTCATTTTGGTTAACACTTCCTATATTCTCCGATACTTGTAGTTCTATTTTATACTCTTGACCTATAAGGCTGTCTAATTTTAGTACTGTTTTATTTTGTAAATTTTCTCGTTTTATTTTGCTGATAAATTCATAATCTGCGTTAGATTTTAAAGAAGAGATTACTTTATCAATTTTCTTCCTTTGCTGAGAATTGAGTTTAAGGGCATAAAGAAAGTCATTGCTAGTAATGTTGGATTTTGGAAATATCCAATAATCGGACTCACTTGTTATTATACTAATGAAAACTCCCTGACTAATGGCTGTAATTTCATTCCCTTCTTTTATTAATTTTTTAATCAAGTTATTATTATTGCCAGATAAAGAAGTGACTAGACTACATCCTTTTAAATCACCAAACGGAATATATTGATTTGATGAGAGTGAATTTGTGGCTATCACAGCCTTTTCTGGTAAATTACTCAAAGATTTGACAAGATATTGCGGATCGCAAAAATTGTCCTTGCAAGGGAATACGTCAATAGGTGGGGTTTTTACATCAATTATATTGCTGTCAATTATTTCTTTAGTAGCGGTATTCCAAAAGTGGTAACAAAAATGTCGGTATAGAATTTCATTCTGTTCTTTGTCAAGATCAATTAATAAATTCTGTTGTATTAGGGACCCTGTTTCAGTAAATTGTCCTGTAAAAAGGTATCCGACGGCATCATTAGTGTTTGGATTTACTAAAATATAACTACCAATGTTATTGACTCCAATACGAATAAGACATTTCCCTTTTAATGGATCTAACTCCTCTGAAAAACCATTGGTTAGAATATAAATTCTATTACCATTATTTGCTGCATCAAAAATTGCCTTGATAAGAGTTTTATCTGATAACGATTCCGAATGAATGCAAATCACACTATCGTTAACTTTAGAAAGAGATTGAATTATAATAGAGTAATGGTCAGAACTTAACGAAATATTTGCGACTTCTCTTTTAAGCCAAAAGTTATTCTCTTCCTTATTACTGTAATCAACGACTTTTGACTTTGATATAGGTATGATTTTATTTGCCATTTTTCACTTCATTAATTATATAATTCAACAAATCTGTTTTAAGCATTTCTTTATCGACCTTATTAAAGGTAACACTTTGAACAATTTGACCTTTTGATTCACAAGTGATTGTTTCTTCCTTAAATCGGATATAATCAATTGAATTTGTAATTTGCCATACTGAAATAACGCTCTTAGTATGTAAAACGAGGTATCTGTCGTGCTGTGATCTAGTGGTGGAAAAAATCTGCTTTAAATCCTTTTGAATTATTTGGGGTTGATTTTTAGAAATATAGTCACTTCTATTTTCTGCTGTAATTTCGGTGATCAAATATGCAGTTGACAGTCCGAATGCCTCAAATAAAGCTACTACAGATTGTTGTTGTTGTTTTCTTATGATATATTTATCATAATAGAAAACCTTTAAATCATTAACCTCGGAGTCATTTATTTTCTCAACTATTTCTTTAAAACTAAGTTCTATTCCTTCTTTAAGTGAAAAGGAGGTTGTAATGAATTTTTTTGGAATATCTGGGTTCAAATCAACAGGTGCGGCTAAGTGCCAATATGCAGAAGAATTATCTGCCATTCTTTTTCCCGACAATTTTTTTCTGAAAACTATTGATGTTGGAATAGAAAGATCAGATGCATATGGGGAAAACCCCTTGTGTCTATTAATCTTTTGTACTAAAGTTTCAAAATCGCATTGACTTAAATAATCCTTTCCCAATTCTTTCCCAAGCAACCAATCTCTCCATTTTTCCGCATCGTTTATATCATATGGTGCAATTGGCAATTTGCTTATCTGAACTTTAAAACCCTTCCAGGTGTTTTCATAAGTATTTTCAAAAGTACTTTTGCTATACTCGCTTATGTTATTAAAAGGCACCTTATAAACACCAAATGTCAAATCCCACTCTGGTAAAATATCGGTAATTACCTGAGCTAGATTTCTATAACTTGGGATGGCTGAATTTGAAATTTTGATTCCATCATTATGCTCAGATTTTCCTAATTGGCCGGAAAAAACAAAATTTGATTTTTCAAGTTCTGTCCAGTTCCACGTAACCGATAGTCGGTCTGTAAAATTTTTAATTAGTCCAATATATTCCTTCTTCGGAATAAGAGTTAACTCTGAATAAGGATTGTTTGTGTCAGGCAATAGGATATGACCATCGTTGTCAAAACGGATGTTTAATTTGCTTACCTCATCATTATTGGGGAAAATTCGTTTGAAATAAAAGATCTTATTCCCGAAATATAAGTCGTTTTGGCAAAACCATATTTGATATTTGCCTTCTTCCTTCATTTTGACTCTACCAGTTTCCTTTGCCTTATTTCCTAGTGCAGTCAATTGATTTTTTTCATCAAAGATTTTAATGTTTCTCAAGTAGTCCCTAACTCTGTTCTCAATTAAAGGATTCCTGAATCTTTTGCCATTCAGGTATTCTTTAATATCAGGGCGTTCAACTTCCTTCTCGAAAGAGAGATAAATGACTGCCGATTTTAATTCTATGCTTTTATCTAAAGTAATTTTCATTTTACTCAGGTTTTAACTGTGTTTTTTGCAAGTTCTCTTAAATCTTCTGATTGAGATTTCTTTAAGAAATATTCATAATTACCAATGATGACCAGTTGAAATTTAGCTCTTGTGATAGCAACATTCAACCGATTCGGATTATCCATAAAACCATCCTTTTGTGTTTGCACCATTGACAGAAATACGATATCCGCTTCGTGACCCTGAAACTTATCAACGGTGTGTAATTTAATATTGATTTTATGCTTTATCCCAGTTAAATTAAAGTTTGAAAACCCATTTTCATTCCCAGAGAGATGCTGTAATTTCTCCCGTATATAGGATTCCTGACCTTGATAAAATGTCAGGCAAGCGACCGTCCATTCTTTCCCTTCAGGTTGCTCATGTTCCCTGGCAAATTCAATAAACTTCTTAAGATGTACAATAAGAACATCAACTTCTTTAAGGTTATAATTCTTAACTGTTTTGCCCTCAACATTCACCCACACGCTTCTATGGTTGTATTCTTTATAACTCCACTCTCTTAAATCTTTTATATGAGTTGGACTTTCTAAATCAAGCAATGCATTCTCGCTTTGGTAAAATCGCTCCCTGGGAAATTTGGAAATACCCGGGTGCATTCTGTGTTGATAGGTCAATGTAATTTTTCTTTTTTTTAAATCTTCCTCCATAAAACCTTCTGAAATGGTAGATTCAAAACGCTGCTTACGGCCTGAGATGCCCTTAACCAAAGATTCAAGAATTGACGGGAATGCCATGGAGGCTATTTGATTGATTTGTTCCTCAACCTTTTCTTTTGGGACAGATTTTGGAATAAGTTCTTCAATGACTTTGCTATAATTCCCCTTTTTTTTACTTTTTTGCACCATTCTTAATTGATGTTCTCTATCTACCCGCCATGCAACTTCTTCAGCCCAATTCTTTTCAAGGAAATATGCATTTAATTGTTTTGCAATATCAAAACTGTTGTTAATTTCCTTCCCTCTTTCCTTTAGGGAAAAATTGTATTGCAATTGGTAGAAATTATGTAGGAAAGCGTGTTCGCTTTCAGTCCATTTGATACTGCGAAGCACAACATGACTTTCGGGCAATTTGTGAATATTCTTTTCTAATAAATCCTTTTCTATAAAAATGATGTCATAGGCAACCATTTCTAATGGAATTGCCGAGCCAATACTCATTTTTACCATAAACTCATTGCGAACATCTTCTATTTCTTCTTTAACTATAAAACAAATTCTTTTATTTTTGAAGTCAATCATTCTTCCCTTTATCAACTCGATGATTAAAAACTCCATAACTTCCTGCTCTACAGGAAAAACAAACCGATTATTCACATTAGAAAGACAATCCTTAAGTTTTTGCAAGTAAAAGGCTGCCTGTTGTAACTCATAATTCAATTGCTTTCCATCGATGTTTAATTGCTCAATATTGGAGACTATTTCTTCCCTATCGGTGAATGGAGATAGTTGCATTACATCACCAACCAAAATCCATTTTTTTGCATACAAGGCCGGAACTAAGAATTCCTGAAAAGTGGTTTTGCTGCACTCATCGATAATTAAGTAATCAAATTCCGGATAAATTGGTTCATTACTTATGTATCTGCAATTGCCTTCCATCCTTCCTTTTCTTGTTTTAAATTTTGGATGTTGTAAAATCCCGATCGTTGTACCACAAACTAAATTAGAAACATCTAGCAGAAGTTTTTCATCAATTTCATTGTCATTAATCAGTTTGTTAATTTGGAATTCTTTTATGTCCGGGTTAATTCTTTTTTCATCGCCAATTCTGACAGGAAGAATGTTAAATCTTTCCAAAATTGATTGCTCTCTAGTTTTTTTTTCATTTAATCGCTCCAATACATTGTCAATAGCAACATGAGTTGAACCGCATAACAAAATTCGCTTGTTTTGCATTGCCAGTTGGCATATCAGCTCGAGTATTACAGTTGTTTTACCTGAGCCTGGAGGCCCCTCTAGAAAAGCATAATTGGGAACATTCAGGGCCTTATTCACAAATTCACGCTGCTCCAAACAACCGCTTCTTGCACTATCAGTAATTACGATCCATTCGGTTACTTTATTATTGGTAGGCAGTGGCCAAATAACTTTGTCTTTACTCTCGAATAATTTGATCAATTTAGCCTGCTCTCCCACAGGCATATTTTTTAAAGTGGAGATAGCTTCAAGCTGTTTCCTAAGGGAATAAGTATTGACTTTTACAAGAAGAATACTGTCATCAGGAGGGAAACAATATTCCCAATAGAACCGATTTTTTCCTCCTTCCTCTTTCCCAACTTTCTTTTTTAATGTTATCTTATTTTCAGATTCAATTCCGGCAGCAATTTGATATTCATTCTTTTTATTGTCGGTTATTGTAACATCATCATCAAAAAAATATTTTAAAGGGGAATACCCCGGGATGTCATCTATTTCATTTTCGTCCATTTCGGATAATTGTATCCAAAAGGCATCTTTGCTATTTCTCTTGATATTTTCAATCGTAAATCTTATTCCATTCGATGTTACTATCTTCCCATAATCATTATTATTAACCAAGGTGATAGTCAGACCTTCGTTTCTTTGATATTCCAAACTATGCCCATCTTTATGAAAAAGGTTGTCTATATTAATGAAGCTGTTCAGTTTGTGGTCAGGAATTCTCATCCCAATTTCGACAGGTTTTTCAAAATAAACGATATTGCGATTACTTTCTTCGCTAATAATATTTAGTCGGTCATTGTCAGTTTTGTGTATGGATAAAATTTGGCATTCAAAATCCAACCCTTTATTTTTTATTATAGTTGAAGAGACAATTCCCGTGACAGTTATATCCTCCTCGCCAGACGCAATAATTTTATGTTCCTGCCCATTAACCGAAATAATGTCTCCAACCTGAAAAGTAACCCAGGCGGGTTGTAATTCAATGGTATCATACCCCCAGATAACAGTATCAAATTTTTCTACCGATGCAGGTAATTGTATCAGTGCACTTCGATAAATCAATTCGGAAATTTCAACTTCCCCTCTTTCTTTTCCAGCTTTAAATTTAAGTTTCTCTGAAAAATCAGGGTCATCAACCTTGGTTAAAATTTTATATAAACCCTTTTTGTTGTTCAGGATTTTTAATGTTGTCCGTTTCGGAATTTCGTATGACCCACCAATAATTTTTAGTACTGCAATATTATCAACTTTAATTTTTTTCCATTTTGCTTTAATATTTTCCTTTTTCTCAAGGGCATTAATTGCATTTCTCAGATACAATTCGAATGGTTCAAAGGCAGTTGCAGCAGTCCTTTTAATTGCTCTGGACACCTCAATATTCTTTTCAAAACTCAGCTCCCATTCTTTGGGCAAGTTTAAATAATAATGCAACATCGGCTAACTGATGAACGGATTGTTATAAGATTCCTGTTTAAGTTTAGGTAATTCCGAATCCTTATCTTTGTCCAGTTTATCTGGTTCTTCTGTGGAAGCTGAAACTGCGCGACTCTTTGCCCAAATCCTCATTTTATCAATGGTTTCGTGCATAGTTCTTGACAAAGGAAAAGTCTTTTTTATTGCCTCTAATATATCATCATTATGTACTTCGCGTTCCAGATCATAAGCCTGAAATAATGCTTCTTTTATTACCTCTTCCAATTCAGCGCCTGAGAAACCTTTGCTTTCATGAGCTAAAGTTTCAATGTTGAAATCCTTGGAGTCTCTGTTTTTTTTCATTAAATGAATTTTAAGGATTTCCTCTCTTTCATTTTGGGATGGAAGGTCGACAAAGAAAATTTCATCAACACGTCCTTTTCTTAATAATTCCGGTGGAAGCTGGGAGATGTCATTGGCCGTCGCAACTACAAAAACAGGTTTCGTTTTTTCCTGCATCCATGTGAGAAATGTGCCTAAAACACGGGCAGTAGTTCCACCGTCAGTACTGCCTGATGAAGAAATACCTGACATCCCTTTTTCTATTTCGTCGATCCAGAGTATTGACGGCGCAATTGCTTCAGCAATGTTCAGTGCTTCACGAATATTTTTTTCTGATTCTCCGACAATTCCTCCAAATATTTTCCCCATATCCAAACGAAGCAAGGGGAAGTGCCACATATTACCAATTGCTTTTGCAGTTAAACTTTTTCCTGTCCCTGGAATTCCTAATAACAATATACCTCTTGGATAAGTAAGTCCAAAATCTTTTGCCCCTTTATCAAATCCTCTTCCTCGTTTAATCAGCCAATTCTTTAAATTAGATAATCCACCAACATCTGTCATTGTTTCTTTAGGATGATAATACTCCAGGTAACCACTTTTCTTAATTACGTTTTCCTTTTCTCTTATCACTAAGGGGACTTCACTACCGGTTAAACTCCCATTTTCAATATATGCCAGAGAAAAAGCTTTCTCAGCTTCCATAATTGTTAATCCCAACGCTGCTTCAATCAATTCATGGTCCGGATCATTCAAGTTTGGCATTTTGTATTCCTTGCCAACCTTTTTGAAAATTGCTTTTATGTCATTGAATTCGGGATAAGGCAAGTCAATTATATGAACTTCCTTTTCCAATTCTCTTGGAAGTTGATGGAAAGGTTGGGACAAAACCAAAACTTTGTTTTTATCATTGCTCAGTGCAATATTTCGTAAGGTTTTAATGATCCTTGGTTTATCATCTGTCAGGTCGGGATGGAAATCCTCCAAAAGGAGTATCAGATTATCATGCTCAATGAAAAAATTTAGAGCGCTATCCGGATTTTGAGTTTCTTCCTCTTCAATAATAAATTCCCGGTTTTTTGCATTCCATTTTTTAATCCCTTCAATCCTATTCCATATAAACAAATCCCTTTGTGTTTCATTGGACACACTAACCAACATGGCATGTATTCTAAGCGATTCATAGCTTATTATTTGAACGATTTTAGTATTGGCTTTAACAAGGTTTAATAGGTCTTTTTCCATTGGTCGTAAAATTTAATACTATGATATGGTAATTTGTAATGGCAATAAATTTCTCGTTGATTTTAAAGAATCGATTATTTTGAATGTTTGACAAACTCAAATGTGTCTTTTGTAAGATGCCTAAAAGTATTTTAAAAATAACAGTTAACGGAGCATTGGATCGCCTTAAGTGTTGAATTACTTGCAGTCCAATCTTAATTATGACTATATGTTTTTGGTCAACTTTCAAAATGCTTGTGTTTGCTTTTAAATTTCAGATCAGTTTTGTTATTGGAACATCCTTTTTCCCTTTGAAGAAAATTTGTATGCTACGCTATAGGCATAGTCTACTTAATGTAAGCTATGTTTTAAGTGCAAAGATACACGAATTTTAAATGGTATTAATTTTGGAGGAAAATTATTTTTTGAGGCTGATTTGTCGATTTCTTAAAATTGTATGTGAAAATTGACTAGTTGAAAAAAGCAGTGTTTATATTTTCTGTATTCATAATCTAAATTATTAATCTCAGTGGATAGATTCCTCTCAGTTTTCTTCGAAAAAATTATCTATGTTCATGACATAAAGCAAAAATTTCCAATAGACTTTAAAATTTATCATTATTTCTAATTGCATGTTCTACATAGTATAGACTAGTTGTTTTTATTGATTCTATAGATAGTACATTTAAAGAACCTTGCATTTAAATATCAAAAAGGCATTAAATATATTTTTTAATATAAGCATAGATGCAGATTATATGCAATTTTTTTGTTCAAACTGTCCGGATGTTTAGTCCCGCTAAAATAGTGAAAACAATTAAAAAATTTCTGTGAAAGAAATATTTAGTAGGATTCAAGATATTAAAAAATAATTTTGGTGTTGGGAATTTTGGAAAGAAAGTTATTTTATAAATAGATGAGTTATTATGTAAATAAAGAAGTGATTTCAAAATATATTTCAGAGCAAGGCACTGGGAAACGGTAATAAATACTGAACAAGGTTGAACAATTGTCCTTGTTTTTGAAAATCAACTAATACCCTATTCGTTTGCATCAAAGGAGTTCATTACATTCCAATTAAAAAAGTTTGACTTTAAAACACCAACTCAAATTTTCTTTAATTTAGTGGCATGAAAAATTGCATTTGCGAGTTGAATCTACCTATGCCATTGTTAGTGGACGAATTATGAGATGCCGAATAAAAGTCAATGGGAATCTGAATGGGTCAAATTGACTTAATTTTTTCGAGGTAGATGAAGCTTGAGCATATCCGGTGAAAATGAATGCGTGATATACATAATTATAACAGAAGTAGTATATAGAAATATGAAACAAATTATTTTTTTGTTTTATCAGAATTTAAAATTGAAATCAGTTTATCTATTATTTCCTGTTTGTTTTTAGGATCAAAATCCTTGAATAACTCCTCAATGTTTTTTGCTGACTTATTTTTTCGGAGTAGATATTCAAGAATAAGTAAAGCTGATGGAAGAATAGGTATAATCCATTCACGCCAAACATTTGAGTCGGATTTTTCGTCAAGCCTTTCCAATACTGTCTTTTTAAAGAATTTTTTATCCTCTTTCAAGGTTCGAATTTCATCATCTTTTTGCTTGAGCTTTTCACTAAGGTCTTCAAGCTGAATTTTCGTAACACTTGTTTCCGCGATTTTCTTCATCCATTTCTCCTTTTCATTGAGAAAATCATCCTTGCTGCTGTATAACTCATCATACTGATTATATAATTCTTTCTCCTGAATTCGTATATTTTTTTCTTTTTGAGAAATGTCATTTTCCCATACTCTAAGCCTGTTTTCTTTATCATCGAGCTGTTTTTCCTTTTGAGTAACTTCAATGGCCTTTTGTTGTACTTTTAAGGTGGAATCACCATTAACTGAGTCTTGATAAGAGGTAGTAATACCAGCTAAATTCATTTGAAGCCCACAGGTCAACCATTCTAAAGCAATACTTGATAATGGAGTTGTTTTTCCTGTCGTAGTTTTTCTTCTTTTTTGTTCCTCGTTCAATAGATTATGTATTTCAGTAGGTACATCTATTCTAATTCCTATTGTATTCATTTGATTATAGATTTATTGTTAATTATTCTTATTGTACTTATATTTATTGAGCTCTTCATTTGTGTTTAATAAAATGCTTTTCCTAATTCCAAAAGTCTTTCCACATTGACGATAGGAATCCTTCGGAATACTATTTTTAATTTTTTGGGCTGTTGGAAGGCTGCAATTGAATAAGCCTGCAATATCTTCAAGACTTGTAAATAACTCATCCTGTTCGGTTCTATTCTCACTTATTGAGTCATGCGAGATAGCTTTGTTTTCGGACAGTATTTCCCTGATAATCCTCCTAAGGTCGTCTTCGTCTACTACAATAATTTTCCCCATAATCTATTAATTTTTGGGTCAAGATAATATAGGGTGAAAAACTCATCAAGCTCATTTGCCGTTATGGCAAAAAATTATAAATTCGGTGAAATTTATTGCCTTAAAATAAGCTGTATGCTATTGATATGTAAATCAATATGCAAATACGGTCATGAGATTTAATATGAGAAAAAGATTTTGCCGATAAAATCAACGGCAAAAACGTGAATTAGCCAACTTTAATTTGTGGGAATAAGCTTTGGTAATACTTGTAAGCATCATTATAAGCAAAACCTTCTTTTTGGCGTGCAGTTCTATCTGAAATTACAAAGTTATGCATTGAACAAAATAGCTTTACTGCTTTAGTTAAAGAGGTGTATTTTATATAATCGTGGTCATCAAGGTATACTATTAATGCAGTGATTTCTGCTTGTTTCCCTGCTTTTCCCACCCATTCTCCATCTAAGATTAATTTCTCTTTAATTATATTTTCGGCAACGTCGGAAGCATGGGTGGTTCTGAATAATTTTTTAAATTCAGAAATAGAAGATTTAGGGTAGTTTAATGAATTTACACCTCCGATAATATTCTTCTTGAGTTTATTTCTGATAACACTTATATGAGAATTGAATAAGTCTTCGATTTCTAAATATGCGTGATAATGACCAAGTTTTTCAACTATTGCTTCATCCCCTTGCTCAATGAATACCATTATTTCAGGTAGAAAAGAATGCTCACGATACCTGTTTAATAGATTCTTTTTAGCTATTTCAAATTTCTCTTCATAGGAAAATGGGGCTCCTTCTAAAGAGTAAAAAAGTGTATCAAATAGATCAATTAAAAAGTACTTGTCTGTTATTTCGGTTTTTTGCGAAAAAAGAATCTGTTTTTCTAAGAAAAATTCTCTCTTATTATAATCTATTGCTTTTATAATTTCGCTTTTTGAGACTTTCTCGATTCGTTCTTTAATTTGGCTAAATACTTCAAATGCCTTAAATTGCTTTTCTTTTTCTAAAATTTCACTGAGCTTCATATTGTCTGACTTATAACAGGGTTCTTAATTCAATAAGAAATTGTAGTATTCAAGTTTGATGCCAAAAAACCAAAATTAAGTCAAAAATTAGTTTTGGGTACTATTTCAGGTACCGAAAAAACAAAAAGCCCAGTATTTACTGGGCTTTCAGGGCATAAAATGTACACGGAGCCGGAATCGAACCGGCACGAGGGTTACCTCATTGGTTTTTGAGACCAACGCGTCTACCAATTCCGCCATCCGGGCGACGCTTGAATCGGCAGCAAAAGTAATATTTTTTTAATATTAAATGGATATTTTGGGAATAATCGTGAAAATTGATAATTTTGCAGCAAATTAATCATCACCAAAATCCATTATCTATGTCGTCAGTAGTGAATATTTTCTCAGGAAGAGCTACAAGATACTTAGCAGAAAAAATTGCAAAAAGTTACGGTAAAGACCTAGGTAACGTGATTGTTTCAACTTTTAGTGATGGTGAATTTCAACCTTCTTTTGAAGAAACAATTCGCGGAAGTGAGTTGTTTATTATTCAATCTACTTTTGCTCCGGCTGATAATTTGTTTGAACTTTTATTGATGATTGATGCTGCAAAAAGGGCTTCAGCTCGTCACATTATTGCAGTAATTCCTTATTTTGGGTATGCCCGTCAGGATCGTAAAGACAAACCTCGCGTTTCAATAGGTGCAAAATTAGTTGCTGATTTGTTATCTTCTGTGGGAGTAGACAGAATAATTACTATGGATTTGCATGCTGATCAAATTCAGGGATTTTTTAATGTTCCGGTTGATCATTTATATGCATCTTCAATTTTTGTTCCACATATAAAAAAAATGAATCTGCCTAACCTCACTATGGCCGCACCTGATGCAGGAGGTGCCAGAAGAGCTGCTGCTTATGCAAAGTTTCTTAACTGCGATTTGGTGATTTGTTTTAAACAAAGAGCAAAAGCCAATGTTATTGATCGTATGACACTTATTGGAGATGTGAAAGGTAAGGATGTGATATTAATTGACGATATCATTGATACCGCAGGAACGCTCACAAAAGCAGCCGACATGATGATGAATGAAGGTGCTAATACTGTAAGAGCTTTTTGTACACATCCAATACTTTCGGGAAGTGCTTGTCAGAAAATCATAAAATCACAACTGACTGAACTTTATGTAACGGATACAATTCCTCTTCCTCAGCAATTTTGTTCGAAAATAAATGTGCTTTCAACCGCAGATATTTTTGCAGATGTTATCAAAAGAGTTAATAACCACGAATCGATAAGTCAACATTTCGATTTCACACCAATGTAAATTTTTAATATCAAATTTTATACACTAAACATTTTTTAAATTATGAAAACAGTTTCTATGAGCGGTTCTCTTCGCGAGAACGTAGGGAAAAGAGATGCTAAAATGCAACGCAAAGCCGGAAAAATTCCTTGTGTGTTGTATGGTGGCGACGATCAACTTCATTTTGTTGTTGACGAAAGAAGTATTGAAAAAATTCTTTTTACTCCTGAAGTATGCACACTTAGCATTAACATTGAAGGAAAAGAACATTTATCAATCTTAAAAGACATTCAATACCATCCTGTAAATGATAAGGTGTTGCATGTTGATTTTTTTGCAATTAATGAAACAAAACCAGTTATCATCAGTGTTCCTATTAAATTAACAGGAACAGCTCCAGGGATTTTAAAAGGGGGAAAACTCATCAAAAAATTCCGTAAACTTAAAATTAAAGCTTTGTTGAATCAACTTCCAGATGAAATTGTTATCAGCATTGACAATATGGATGTTGGTGATAGTATTAAAGTAGCTGATTTAAGCAGAGAGCATATCGAATTTCTCGATAATCCAAGTTCAGTTATTATTTCAATAGCATTGACACGTGCTGTTGAAGAAACTCCTGCTCCAGGTAAATAAAGGTAATCTTTAATAAATTTATCAGGCTGTTGCGGCGTTTAGTATTGCGTTTTGACAGCCTGATTTTTTTATACAATTAATAGATGAAATATCTGATTGCCGGTCTTGGTAATATTGGCGAAGAGTATGCCAATACCCGTCATAATGTTGGTTTTGCTGTGCTTGATGCGCTTGCTGTGGCTGAAGGTTTTCAGTTTACATCGGCAAGGTATGCAAGTGTGGCTGAATATAGGTATAAAGGCAGAATATTTGTTTTAATAAAACCTTCTACTTATATGAATTTGAGTGGAAAAGCAATTAAATATTGGCTCGACAAAGAAAAACTTTCACCCGAAAATCTACTGGTGATTTGCGACGACCTTGCCCTTCCCCTTGGAATACTTCGTTTGAAAGCCAGAGGGAACGATGGAGGGCACAACGGGCTTATTCATATTAATGAAACCTTGAATACTATTGATTATCCCCGATTAAGAATTGGCATTGGCAATGATTTTGCCAAAGGCTATCAGGTAGATTATGTGTTAGGAAAGTGGGATAAAGCCGAAATAGAAATTCTTCTGCCAAAGCTAAAAGAATCTACAGATGTTATCCGTTCGTTGGGAACCATTGGTATTGAACGAACGATGAACTTTTTCAATAAAAAATCTTCTTTAAAACCTTAAGGGACGTAGTCCTTCCGAAATTTCTTTTTGCAATTGACTGATGGGAACTCTTGTTTGAAGCATTGAGTCTCTTTCACGCAGCGTAACGGTATCGTTTTCGAGCGTTTCGTTGTCAATGGTTACACAAAATGGAGTTCCAATGGCATCCTGACGGCGATAGCGACGTCCAATGGCATCTTTTTCGTCGTACTGACAGAGAAAATCGTTTTTCAATTCATCAATAATGAGTCGTGCTTTTTCGGGCATACCATCTTTTTTCACCAAAGGCAATACGGCAACCTTGACGGGAGCCAACACAGCAGGAATCTTCAAAACAGTGCGTTCGGAACCATCGGCAAGGGTTTCTTCGGTGAAAGCATTGCTGAATACGGCGAGGAAAGTGCGGTCGACACCAATGGATGTTTCCACCACATAAGGCACATAGCTTTCGTTGGTTTCCGAATCGAAATAGCGAAGCTTTTTGCCTGAAAACTTTTCGTGACTCGAAAGGTCGAAGTCGGTGCGAGAGTGGATGCCTTCGAGTTCTTTAAATCCGAAAGGGAATTCGAATTCGATATCGACAGCCGCATTGGCATAGTGGGCAAGCTTTTCGTGTGGATGCCAACGATATTTTGATGAAGAAATGCCCAGCGAAAGATGCCATTTCATGCGTTGTTCTTTCCAATATTCAAACCATGTAAGCTCTTCGCCAGGGGGTACAAAAAATTGCATTTCCATTTGTTCGAATTCGCGCATGCGGAAAATAAACTGGCGGGCAACGATTTCGTTGCGGAAAGCTTTTCCAATTTGAGCTATTCCGAAAGGAATTTTCATACGTCCTGTTTTTTGCACATTGAGGAAGTTGACGAAAAT
>JBAWXL010000068.1:0-18309 GCA_037144095.1 Bacteroidota bacterium | reverse complement strand
ACATTGAGCACGCCAAAGTATGTCGCTCTGGTATAATTGTGCATAATCAATTTTTCATTTAAAAATACCCTTTCTGCTTATTATTTTTTCATCAAATATGTCTTCCATCTAAGTTTTAATTTAAAAGCAAAAATAGGAATATTTCTTTTGGTTACCTTTGCAAAAAATAAATTTAATGAATTTGAGTTATCTATATGAATAATCTCAATTCAATTTATCATGAAAAACGTAAAAAACATCCTGCTTTTCGTCTTGGTTTCAACTCTTTCGAATCTTCATTCGCAAACCCAGTTTGCAAATGAACAGCAATTGAATGCCTTTCTGAAAACCACTACTTATGTGGTGTTGGAAGAAACCCCTTTCTCATTGTTCAATGCTTCCATTGAGAATGTAATGAAAAAACACTGGACCATTACCCCTTTTAAAATCATCACAGCAGATGAGTTTACGAAGACCAACCGCAATCCTCAAAACTCCTTTATATATATTTCACTTGCACAATTCAGCGGCAACAATTCCGATAATTTAAACACCTTTAATATTCTGAATTTAATCCTGGGCGATAAATCGGGAAACATTAATAAAATGCCTGATATTGGCTCGGTTCCTCTTTCGTACGAAGAAGTGGAAGATGAAGCTTATGCTTATAAATTAGGTGGTTTAATAATGGCAATGCAGTATTATGTGAACTATAAAATTCAGCATCCAAAAGAAAGCATACAGGATTTGGCAAAGAAAAACGTAGGTGAAATCAAAACCAAAGAGCTTTGGTTAGTTGCTAAAGAGCTTGCACCCGATATGAATACCCTGGATAAAATTAAAAAAGTATATCCTTATAAAGTTAAATTGGTAAGCGAAGAAGAAATTGAGAAAGCTATTGAAGAGAAAAACACTAACGTTGTTTTCCTTCATAAAATAAGCCCCGAAGAAGCAAAGAAAAACAGTAAAGCGCAGTGCTGGATATTTATCATTTCGGCAAGCGATGGCAAACCCCTCTATTTCGACCAACATAAAATAGACAATCAACATCCGGATGGTTTATTATCGGATGATTTTAAGAATTTTGCAAAATAAATTAATCAAAAATAAAAGATGGCAGACGACAAAAAAATTATTTTCTCGATGGTGGATGTGAGTAAAGCATATCCACCCAACAAACCAATACTGAACAAAATTTACCTTTCCTTCTATTATGGAGCCAAAATTGGGGTGATTGGTTTAAATGGTTCAGGCAAATCAACCTTATTAAAAATAATTGCAGGTATTGAAAAGTCCTTTATGGGCGAAGTTGCTTTTTCAGCAGGTTATAGTGTGGGTTTTTTATCGCAAGAACCTCATTTGGATAACAGCAAAACAGTAAAAGAAATTGTGCAGGAAGGCGTGCAGCCTATTGTGGACATCCTTAATGAATATGAAGTAGTTAATAATCGTTTTGCAGAGCCCATGTCCGACGACGAAATGACAACCCTCATCGATCGTCAAGGTGAATTGACTGAACTGATTGACCATCATGATGCATGGGAATTGGATGCCAAGCTCGAAAGAGCCATGGATGCCCTCCAATGTCCCGATGGCGATACTCCCGTTGAAAATCTTTCCGGAGGCGAAAGAAGACGTGTTGCCTTGTGCCGTCTACTCCTTTCCGAACCTGATATTTTACTACTCGATGAGCCTACCAACCACCTCGATGCCGAGTCTATTGAATGGCTCGAGCAACATCTTAAACAATATAAAGGAACCGTTATAGCCGTCACTCACGACAGGTATTTCCTCGATAATGTTGCCGGATGGATTTTAGAACTCGACCGTGGCGAAGGCATTCCCTGGAAGGGCAATTATTCTTCCTGGCTCGATCAGAAAACCAAGAGAATGCAGCAGGAAGAAAGGTTCGAAACCAAACATCAGAAAACACTCGAACGCGAGCTCGAATGGGTCCGCATGGCTCCAAAAGCCCGTCATGCCAAAGGAAAAGCCCGTCTGTCGGCTTACGAACGTTTGTTAGATGAAGACATCAAGCAAAAAGAAGAACGTCTCGAAATCTATATTCCCAATGGACCCCGTTTGGGCGATAAGGTGATTATTGCCGAAAATGTTACCAAGGCTTATGATGATAAAATACTCTACGAAAATCTTTCGTTTTCCCTTCCTCCTGCCGGAATTGTGGGGGTGATTGGTCCCAACGGTGCCGGAAAAACCACTTTGTTCCGTCTTATCATGGGAATTGAAAAACCCGATAAAGGAGTTTTTAATATGGGTGAAACTGTTAAGGTTGCTTATATCGATCAGGCTCACTCAGAAATTGATCCCGAAAAAAATGTTTGGGAAGTCATTTCAGAAGGGAACGAACAAATGCAATTGGGAGGGCGATTAATCAATTCGAGAGCCTATGTTGCCCGCTTCAACTTTGGAGGTGCCGATCAGGGAAAGAAATCAGGAGTGCTTTCCGGTGGTGAAAGAAATCGAATGCACCTTGCGCTTACGTTGAAATCGGAAGCCAATGTCTTGTTGCTCGATGAGCCAACCAACGATATCGATATCAATACCCTCCGTGCCCTCGAAGAAGGTTTGGAAAATTTTGCCGGATGTGCCGTCATCATTTCTCACGACCGTTGGTTCCTCGACCGCGTGGCTACTCATATTTTAGCTTTCGAAGGCAATGCACAAGTCTATTTCTTCGAAGGTTCTTATTCTGAATATGAAGAAAACAAAAAGAAACGCCTTGGCGATACTTCTCAAAAGAAGTTCCGCTATAAAAAGCTTATCAACAACTAATCGTTTTTCATGAAACTTATTGATAAGGAGCTGTTAAGTTCCTTAAGCGACCTTGCGGCACAAAGCCCTCGTTTGCGCACTATCCATTGTTTCCACAAAGGACCTGACGATACCCTGCAACGTATGCTCAATGCCATTGAACCCGGCAGCTACATCCGCCCCCACCGCCATCTCAACCCCGATAAAAGGGAAATATTTCTATTGGTAAAAGGAAGAGGTGCAGTGTTTACTTTCGACGATAATGGCAATCTTATCGAATATCATATCCTAGATGCAGCCATAGGCAATTATGGTGTCGAAATCGCCCCCGGCACCTGGCATACTGTTATATCCCTTGAACTCGCTACCGTATTTTATGAATTTAAAGATGGACCCTATACAGCCTTTACCGATAAAGATTTTGCCCCCTGGGCACCCAAAGAAGGAGATGCTGAAGTGCAGAATTATCTTGAGGAGTTGATGGCCTATATTGGGAAATAAGTCGGGATCTATTGTAGAAAATGGCTTAAATATTGCTTGCAAACACTAAATTACTGGTAATATCTAAGATTTGATGAAAATAGATCATTTTAAAATATTCCATGTGATACAATTCATTAAACCCCCATGTTTCCCAATACTATTAATATTTATTGTTTCAATAATTTTGTTTGGATAAATACTGGCAAATAAATCAAAAACCTCTTGATCTTTATTCCCCTTTACTTCAAATATTGGTAGGATAATTAAATTACCTATTTCAAGAAAATTCATATAACACCCTATTGCAGTACGACCGTGCTTTTTGTCATAATGGGTAAACCAAGGCACTTCAATTATCTTAAATCCATATTTTTTTATCATTTTCCTGAATCCATCTTGCCAATATAAATATTCCTGATCTAATTTGTTTACCAGAATAGTATTATTGTCATAAAACCTTACATGACCATCTGCATGTCCTGTTTCATCTTTTGTAATGTCGGGAATTATAATAACTTGTACTTCTAAAATTTTCTCAAGATCTTTGATTAATTGTGATTGATCATATTTATTGTTTTCTTTGAATATCCTTTCAGTTACAATAACCTTATTATCCCATTTGATTACATTTCCCCCATCTAGATTTATATCATCACAGAACTCAGGGGTGAAATTATTTAAACTGCATACTTCTTTTGGATAAGACAGATATTCTGGATACTTCTTCAGATATGATGGATCAAATTTAAATTGAACAAATGAATTTACATCTTTCTGTACAGGCATATAGTCACGGCACCAAATATCGTTGGTTCCTGTTAAAAAACCATATTCAAATCCATGCTTTTCAAGAATATCTGTGATTTTATTAATTTCTTTAGGATAATAATTTTCAATCAGTTTTGAAAAGTAAACAATGTTTGTTTCACTATCTTTAATCATTTCATTAATATTTTTTTTGTCAATAATATTTTATAATCCAATGTTGCTTTATCTGGGTTTTCAGTTTTGAATAATTTGTATTCTTTATCTCTTCCTATTGCCCTATTTGCTGAAGGTGAGGGAGAAGGCATAACTGATATAATAAATTTATTTCCGTTATTCTTTGAGTTTTCCAAAAGCTCTTTTTCGAGCAATTTCTTTACAAATGCACTTGTGCAAATAATTTCTTTAACATTACTCTTAAGAATTTTATCAAAAACATATTTGTTTATTTTAATGTCTTGTAAATCATTATCAAGATTACTATTACCTCTTCGCGTACAACCTCCAATAATATCGGCTATTCCAAATTTATTTGCAATTAAAAATGATTCCTTTTCATCTTTTGTAATTAAGGAAGTGTCATATATTGCTTGAAGTATTACCCAAAAATGATTTCTATTTGAACCATAATACCAGTTTTCACTATTGTCATTTTGTATCATTGCCTTAACAGGAAAACTTCCTAAAAATAATCTATCTGCATTTTCAATGTTAAATGGACTGAATGGATGAGCTTCAAATGAAATAGCATCAGATACTTTTGTTCTTGAATTTTCAACAGGCAACTTTTCAATCAATGATTCGTTTGGTTTTTCAATTTTCTCTTGCACATCATTAATATGTTCGAGAAGAGTAAAGAGTAAATCTACATTAGGATCTCCTGTATTTGCAAGCATTTCATAGCTAAAAGTAAAATTTTCACCCTCTATATGATTATCCGACCATTCTTTCCATTTTTTACTTGTTGCAAGATTTACAGTCAATTCTTCAATTTTATCGCTAAATTCTTCTAATAACAAATTAGCATACCGTAGACCCTTGTGATATTCTTCGTAATGTTTAATATTTATCAATTTTGCCATATTATTCTAAGTATTTGTCGTTATTTTATCCTCTCGCAATTCTAAATATGCTGGTTGATTCAATTTTCAAAAAATCGGCATCAACCACCAAATCCCCCCCAATTATCCTTTTCTCAATCATCATATCATTACCTTATTATTTTTCATATCCAACTCCAAAATTACAAATAATACCAATCCCCAAAAATATTTTCCTCGTTTTTAATTCTCCATTGTCAATTGTCCATTGTCCATCCTCACCCGGTCACCGAGCGGAGCCGAGGTGAAAAAGGCTCACCCCAACCGAGCAAGCCTTCCAAATCTCATAACTCATAATTCATAACTAAGATTCCATTTCAAAATTCCTTCTACTTACGGTACCCACTTTTATTTTAATTTGTCCTGTTATAGTTTTCTTTCCTGCCAGCATAACTACATAAGTATAAGTTCCTGATGCAATCCCCTTAACGGCATACTTACCATTCTCATCAGTAGTAATTGTAAAAGCAATTTCACCTTTTTTTTGCATAGTAATATGTACATTCGGCAAAGGCACATTCGTCCCTTTTTCTTTAATAAGTCCCTGCAATCCTGCTACTTTATGATTAACCAATCTCATTATAGTTTTCCAGGTGAACAATTTTAATTTATCAGGCATATTATAAAAAATTTCCTTTGCATCATTCATCATACTCCTGCCACTTATCCAGATATTATTATTAGCTTTAACCTTTGCAGTCGTTTCCTCACTTGTTTGTCTTGCATCCTCATAAGTATCATATGCATCTTTAAAATCATTCAAATGCGTTTCCACATTTGCAGGAAAAGTAGCTGGCATATTCATACCTGACATTTCCAATGCTATTTTATTTGTAGTAACATAACTAAAATTTTTATTTCCTAATTCTACTAAACTCGCCCATCCATTTTTATTTGAATCATCCAAAAAATCATGTCCGGCTTTTTTATATTCACCTTCTCTCACATCTTTGTCAAGAAATAAATCATCAATATAACGTTCTGTTCTATGATAATCGTTAATTACAAATACGGATTTATTCACCATATCTACCCTAAGTACGTCAATATCACCAAGAACAGTTCCATGATCAGGTAAATTTAAAGCCACCTGTATAGCTGCTAAAGCATCTACTCCAAACTGTTCATCATATTTTCCTTTGAAATTTCCAAACGCTGTAACGTTTGCACCATAATTATTCCAGACAATATTTAATCCGGAATACAAATTTTTTTGAGCATCATTATATATCGGTTCCATAACTGTGATTTTAAAGTACAAAGATAATGAGGAAGATTTGTCAATGCACATTAAAATAAAAATGTTTTCAACACAGCAATGTTAATAATTGCTGTAAATAATAAACCCCCGAAATCATTGTTGTCCGAATAATTTTTATTCCGTCTTTAACAGGACTTTAATTCAACTCAGCACTTTTTTCTAACGATATTCGATCCCTACGGGATAGCTGATTTTCAGAAATTCTTTGTCCTGTAAGGACATAATATCGGTAGAAATATGGATCACTCCGACACTGTCCCAAAAAGTGTGTAAACTAAAAAAGTTGAATGTTTTAACATTTCAATCTGGTGTCAAAAATAATCATATCTATCTCATCTATATCTCAGTACAGCTTATCTTTATAGCCCTCAACTATAGCTTTTCTCCCTTATACACTACTTTTTTTACCGAAACATTATCTTTTTCAACCGAAACCATATCTTTTTCAACCGAAGCCACATCTTGCTCCTTCTTATCCTCATCTTGCTTCCTTTGCTCGTCTTCTAAACACCTCGGCTTGTCATCTAATCACCTTGGCTCGTTATCTAAACTCCACAGCCCGTGTTCTTATCTACTCAGCATGTCTTTTTATTTACTCAGCTCCTCCTCTTATCTCTTCACCTCCACCTCTTATCTCTTCGCCCCTTTCTCATATATTATTGCCTCCCCATCTTGTCCCTTTTCTCCTTCTTCTAACAATATTTTCAGAAATCCCCTCCAGCCAACCCCATTGCTAATAACCATTAACTTAATAACCCAAAACCTCTAACATCTCTCCCAAATCTTAAATCATAAATCCCAAATTCTCCGCCGGTCATTGAGCTTGTCGAAATGCAACCCCATTGCTGCCTTAATAACCATTAACATAATAACCCAGTAACACCTCTCCCCAAATCCTAAATCCCAAATTCTCCGCCGGTCATTGAGCTTGTCAAAATGCAACCCCATTGCTGCCTTAATAACCATTAACTTAATAACCCAATAACCCCTAACATCTCTCCCAAATCTTAAATCATAAATCATAAATCCTAAATCCCAAATTCTCCGCCGATCATTGAGCTTGTCGAAATCCAACCCCATTGCTGCCTTAATAACCATTAACTTAATAACTCAATAACACCTCTCCCCAAATCCTAAATCCCAAATTCTCCGCCGGTCATTGAGGATGTCGAAATGCAACCCCATTGCTGCCTTAATAACCATTAACATAATAACCCAATAACACCTCTCCCCAAATCATAAATCCCAAATTCTCTCCCCATTTCATAGAATTAATAAAAACCACTAACTTTGCCGCCATCATGGCAACACAAAAATTTTCGGTACCAAAAGGTACACGCGATTTCCTACCAAAAGAATCGGCACGTCGTAATTTCATCTTTTCGACCCTAAAGGATGTATTTGAACTATTCGGATATCAACCTATCGAAACCCCTTCAATGGAAAACCTTTCCACCCTCTTGGGAAAATATGGCGACGAAGGCGATAAGCTGGTTTTCCGCATTCTCAATTCGGGCGATTTCCTCAATCAGGCAAGCGACGAACAAAAACAAACTTCTCATTCATTGCTTCCGCTGATTACCGAAAAAGGTTTGCGCTACGACCTCACGGTTCCTTTTGCCCGTTTCGTGGTGCAACATCGCGACAAACTCGTCTTCCCTTTTAAAAGATATCAGATACAGCCCGTTTGGCGTGCCGACCGACCTCAGAAAGGACGTTATCGTGAGTTTTTTCAGTGTGATGTAGATGTAATTGGAAGCAATTCCCTGCTCAACGAAGTTGAATTGTTAAGGATTATTGCCGAAGTGTTCAAACGCTTGAACATACAAGTGAAAATTCATCTGAACAACCGGAAAATACTGGCTGGAATAGCCGAGGTGCTTAATTTATCTGACCGATTGACCGATATCACAGTTGCCATTGATAAGCTTGACAAAATGGGCATCGCTAAAGTGAACGAGGAATTGCTCACAAAAGGCATTCCTGCCGAAGCTATTGAAAGATTGCAGCCTTTGTTTACAGTGAACGCCACACATGAGGAAACCATCCGTAGCATTTCGGGCATTATTGCAAGCTCTGAAACCGGAATGAAGGGCGTGGAAGAAATGAAATCGGTGCTCGAATACCTATCTGAATTGACTTCACCCGAACAAATTGTTTTCGATTTATCCTTAGCCCGCGGTTTGAATTATTATACCGGCACCATTTTCGAGGTGAGGGCTGCCGATGTGCAAATTGGTAGTATTTGTGGAGGCGGTCGCTACGATAATCTTACCGGAATTTTCGGTTTGCCCGATGTGTCGGGTGTTGGAATTTCGTTTGGAGCTGACAGGATTTATGATGTAATGAACGAATTAAATGTCTTTCCCGAACAACAAGAAGCTTCCTCGAAAGTCTTGCTGGTTAATTTTGGTGGAAAGGAAGAAAGATTTGCCCTGAAACTGCTGGAAACTTTCCGCAACAAAGCAATAGCTTCCGAACTATATCCCGATAATGCCAAAATAGGAAAACAATTTGCCTATGCCGACAACAAACAAATACAGTTTGTGATTATAGCCGGCAGCAACGAAATTGAAAACGGAAGTCTTTCGGTTAAAAACATGAAAACCGGAGAGCAATACACTGCCGCTGTTGATGAATGTATTGATAAGATTGTCTCTGCCTTAGCTCTGTAGGAAAACACCCTGACAAACCCGCTTTGTTATCTCCCATTTCCTAAAACACTTTCCTACTAAACGACGCCTATCGCCTGGCGCCTAACTATTCCATTATTAATTATTCATTTTTAATTATTAATTGAATATCCGATGTCCACAACAAAAAACCAGACTTTAAATGGTGCTTGAATAAATAAACACCAACAAAGAAAACGATATTAAAAAATAGATCTTCTTACAGAAAAAGACTGGAGGTAAATCAAATACCTGAATCTTCTATTTTAAAGCTTTTATATCCGGATGAATCCATTTCATTATAAAAGTTTTATTTTCTAAATCAAGCCCGAGTATCTTGCCTAACAACTTAGCATTTTTCTTTTTTAAAGTCAGGTGATAATAGATTAAATTACATAATGCTTCGTCATAAATTTCATTTGTACAAGGAAATATCGCTTTGCAATTTCCAAATACAACAAAACCATATTCTCTCTTTCTCAATTTAGTAGTCTCTACCAACACAACTTCGCCGATTAAATTGTAGTTCCCGGCAAATTCCCACTCAAATTTTTCATATAATGGATGCACCCAATCAGCAATATAATAGGGTGATCCCGGATCAGTTTTTTGTATTTTACATCTCATGGTATCCCCTTTTCTTAATTTTCTGATTTCATCCTCGAAGTAATGAAATATAGCATTAGAATAGGCTCCTCTGGTCAATTGAATTTTAGCTGTATAACTATTTAATATCAAAACCTTCGGTATATTACCAGTTTTTAAAACCAATGCGTCAACAGTTTTCCCAATTAACGAAATCTGATCCTCCGGTTCTTTAATTAGAAATTTTGAAGCTTTTTTTAATAACACTCCTTTTTCTGTTTTACTTTTATAGCTACAAACAATAATATCGCCTTTCGAAAATAACTTAATAAGTCTTTCGGGCATATTGTAGTCTTTATAATAAGTTCCGATAATCGAGCCGCATTCCCAATTAAAGTGATATCCTAATTCAACTTTCAATAAGTTACTTTTTACTTCTAACACAATGCCTGAATAATCTGCATTAGGGTCGAAAAAAGCTTTTTTAAATTGAGGAATACGTGAATTTAAAGAAAAGGTCAATAATGCATCATCTTGTTTCAACACAAGACCATAAAAAACTTTTGTTTTTAGTTTGTCAAAAACAATATCCCAGAATTCATTATCATAATATTCCCAGGGGGTATATCTAAAAGGAACAAAGCAAAATAAACCATAAACGCTAACCATAAATCCCGTTTTTATTCTTTTTTCAAAATAAAATGGAATGGGAATTCGATTGGAGTTCTCGTTTCTAATCTTATTAAATACAACAACTTTCCAATCTATATTGCTATCCCCTGAATTATTTTCTAACATAACTTCTATATGATTAAATGCAAACACAAATGTAAAAATTATTTTTAAGCCTCTGCAAAAAACTTATTTTCCTCCTTATTAATTTTCCCGCCATTTTCCAATCTGATTATTTTTTGTTCTAATTTTGTTGAATATATATGATCTGAAACAGTAATTTGCCTGAAAGAATTATGACCGACGTGCACAACAAAGAAACCCGCAGCTTTAATATGAGCCAAATTAAAAGTAAGGACACCAAGCCTGAAATGTTGGTTCGGAGGTTTCTTTAAAAATATTTCTTTTGAAATGTCACTCATAGTGAACAACTGTTTGAATAAAACTATCTTTCTTTGTACTTTATTAAATAGGAATGAAGGTTATCATCATTGTTGAATTTTATTTAGAACAATTGGCATTGCAATATGTATACTCCAACAGCTAAAGGCTATTTTTCTGGATGTGGAGGAATGGAACTAGGTATCATGCAAGCAGGAGTTAATGTTATTCAATCTTTAGATTTGGATATTGAATCAACAAATTGTTTGAATAATAATAATAAGTATTTTTCTCATTCAATTTTAACCGCTGATATCAAAGATAAAACGGTTTTAGAGCAACAAGAGTCCGATATTATTGTTGGAACCTACCCATGTACAAAATATTCTGCTATTGCTGACATACATGGAACAAGAACTGGGGATGACTTATTCTTGCATTTCTTCAGACATATAGCTATTGCACAACCAGAAATGTACATTGTAGAAAATGTACCGGGGATGAAAAAGTTTAAAGTGGTTATGGAAGCAATGACAAAATTACCTGATTACTATGTAAATGTTTTTTGTCCAATTGATGCCTCAAACTGGTTGCCACAAATTAGAAAGAGATTAATACTTATTGGAACAAGAAAACGTTTTTCAATTGAAGCCCCTAAACAAGAAAGCTATAGAAAGAAAATAAAAGACATTATGGAAGATAATCCAAATGTTGACATGCCAGATTATGTTCTAAGTCGATTAAATGGAAAATATCGCGATAAACCAATTATTATTGACCCTGAAAATTCTGATGCGTTAGCCCCTACTTGTGTAGCTCATTATGCAAAGGATTTAGGGACAAGACTCATTAAAGATCGAAATTCTAAATATGGTGTTCGACCATTTTCAATTAGAGAATATGCAAGACTGCAAGGATTTCCTGATGATTTTTTATTTGAAGATAAAAGAAGCTCATATAGATTAATTGGAAATGCAGTTCCAGTTCCAATGGGAAGATGGATAGGACTGCAAGCAATTAAATATTTCAATTGAAATTAAAATATTTTGACTAATATTGAAGTCTAATAATGAAAATAACTTTTAATTTGAAGTAAAATGGCTTTAAACCTTTGGACACGAGATGAATTAATACTGGCATTTAATCTTTATTTAAAATTACCTTTTGGTAAAATGCATAGTAGAAATCATGAAATAATTCATCTTGCAAATATTATTGGAAGAACACCAAGTTCAATAGCATTACGTTTAGTGAACTTTGCAAGTGTAGACCCTTATCATCAAAACAGAGGAGTTGTGGGAATAAAAGGCGGCATTAAACAGGTTCAACCAATTTGGGATGTATTTATTCAAAATAAAGAATCTTTAATTTTTGAAAGTGAACGTATTTTAGCAGAAAAAGAAAATCAAACAATTGAAACTAAATTTGACGATTTGCTTTTTGATATTGGTGATTTAAAAGGTGAAACTAAAATGAGAGAAGTTAAAACACGAATTAATCAAAATGTGTTTCGCCAAATAGTACTTGCAAATTATGTGGGGAAATGTGCCTTAACAGGGATAGATATTCCTGATTTACTTTTCGCAAGTCATATAATACCTTGGTCAAAAAGTGAAAATGAAAGATTAAATCCTGAAAATGGGATTTGTTTATCTGCTTTATATGATAAGGCATTCGATAAAGGTCTAATAGGCATCAATGAAAAATTTGAAGTGTTATTATCTACTGATTTAAAGAAGAAAAACAATCAAGAATATTATTCAATCTATTTCGCTCACTTAGAAAAAGAAAAGATAATAGCACCTAAAAAATATTTGCCAAACAAAGTATTTTTGCAGTACCATTTAGATGAAATATTTGCTAAAAGAAATAATTAATGGAAGATATAATGACAGGTAATGATAACATAGTCCTAATTGCATTAATGAATTCAAAATCTGATTTTGAAATTGCTAAATCTCAAAGATGGTATCGTATTCCTGAAAAATCAGCACCTAAAATAGTTAAAGAAAATAAAATTAAAATAATTGCTTTTTACCAAACTAAAGAGTTTCAAAATGAAAAATACTCTATTAGATATTATGGGATAGTCAATAATATTTCTATTGTAAAAAGAAGAGAGTTATTTCCAAAAGAAATTCAAAATAGTAAAACTGATAACAACTATTATAAAATAGAATTTCTTCCTCTTCTTGAATTAGAAAATCCTATAATAAGTAAAAGAGGTAGAAGAATAGTTTTTATTCCTACTTCAAAAGAAAAATTCTTTAATGCAACAGAAATCAATCATCTCTTTAATGATAGTATTTTAGAAGATGTACTTTGGCAAAGATTTTCAGAAAAGAATATTGCTGCCGAAAGACAATTTTATTATAAAGCACAAGATAAATACTATATTCTCGATTTTGCTATTTTTTGTAAGACGAAAAATTTAAATGTAGAATGTGATGGGGATGAATATCATTTGGGGAAAATAGATGTACAATATGACAAGAATAGAAATAATTATTTAGAAAGTAAAGGCTGGTCAGTTCTGAGATTTACTACGCAAAATCTCACCAAAGAAATTGATAATACTATGAATATTGTTTGTGAAACTATCAATAAATATGGTGGAACACAAGATGAAATAGATTTAGAAGATTACCATTTTATTAGACCAGATAATGATCCTCAGTTATTGTTGTTTGATTAATAATTTTCATAATTTGCCAACCAAAATAAATGAATATCACACACTCCATAGCCCTGAAAGGGCGATAATACACTAACACAGGGCGAAGTCCTGTGAGATTAAGAATCACTAATACCCCCACCCCATGAGCCAATCACTAGTAAAAAACTATCTCCACATCGTGTTCAGTACCAAGCATCGCGTACACTTAATACACCCCCCTATAGAAAGTGAACTCCATGCATACTTAGGCGGTATCTGTAAAAACTTAGAATGTCAACCTATTAAAATTGGAGGATATACCGACCACATACATATACTCTGTATGCTTTCGAAAAAGATTCCCCTGATGAAGCTATTAGAAGAAGTGAAATCCCATTCATCGAAATGGATGAAAACCAATGGCGAGGAATATAAAAACTTCTATTGGCAAGATGGATATGGTGCTTTTTCTGTTAATCCATCGGAGGTGGACATAGTGATTAATTATATTACGAATCAGAAGAAGCATCACGATAAAAAGACTTTTCAGGATGAATACAGGGCGATTCTTCATAAGTATCAGATGGAATTTGATGAGAGATATGTTTGGGATTAGTCACTAATTAGGGAGATAGATAGCTCCCTTTCAGGACTTTTGACTGAGTAGTAGCGGTGCTTATCTTATATCGCAGGGCTTCACCCTGAGTTAGTGAATTACGCCCTTTCAGGGCTAGTATTTCCAAATCACCTCATTCCAATCCTAAAATCCATCCGGAATCAACTCATGCTTATCCGGAACCCACTAAACCTCATCCGGAAGAATCTAATCTTCATCCAGAACAATTTAAACCCCATCTAGAACAATTTAAACTCCATCCAGAACAATTTAAACTCCATCTAGAACAATTTATACTTCATCTAGAGCAATTTAAACTCCATCTAGAACAATTTAAACTCCATCTAGAACAATTTAAACTTCATCTAGAACAATTTATACTTCACCTAGAAGAATTTAAACCCCATCCAGGAAAATTTATACTTCATCTAAAACAATTTAAACCTCATCTAGAGCAATTTCACCTTCATCCAGAACAATATCATTTCCCATCCAGAACAATATCATTTCTCATCTAGAACAATATCATTTCCCATCCTGAAGATTTTAATTTCCAATTTGGCATATATGCCACCACCAATTTCCCATTAACTTCTGCTGAAGTAGCTTCTCCATTATATCTGATTTTCTGGTTGGTACAGGACTTAAACTCAGGCGAAATCATTGCCAGTTGCAAAGCTATGAAAGGAGCCAAAGCCTATGTTTGCTTATATTATGTTGGCGACAATCCACCCTTGAAAGAAACAGATTGGATTTTCGGTAATGGCACAACCAAAAGAAGTGCCGAATTGTCAGGTTTCTCTAAAAAAGCCACTGTGTGGGTTAAAGTTTGTGGCATTACCATTGGTGGATTAACTAAATGGCTTGAGCCTATTCATATTACTATTGTATAATGTTTTGCCCATAATAATTGAAAGCCTGCGCGTGAGTGCGGGCTTTTTTTTGTTATGGAAAATTGAAGATGGAAAAATGAAGATGGAAAAATGAAGATGGAAAATGTTAAATGGAAAATGTATGATGAAAATTAATCTTAGTGTTTCTTAGTGCTTTAGAGCCTTAGTGGCATTTTTCTTTTGCCACAAAAACACAAAGCTTGCACACCTAATAACAAAATAACTTATTAACTATTAACCCCTTACAAATGGAAAATGTTAAATGGAAAATGTATGCTGAAGTTTAATCTTAGTGTTTCTTCGTGTCTTAGCGCCTTAGTGGCATTCCTCTTTTGCCACAAAATCTAAAAGCTGGCACACTTAATAACTCAATAACCTATTAACCAATAACCATTATAAATGGAAAAATGAAGATGGAAAATGTTAAATGGAAAATGTATTATGAAAATTAATCTTAGTGTTTCTTAGTGCTTTAGAGCCTTAGTGGCATTCCTCTTTTGCCACAAAAACACAAAGCTTGCACACCTAATAACAAAATAACTTATTAACTATTAACCCCTTACAAATGGAAAGGCAAAATGGAAAATGTATACTGAAATTTACATTAAATTTGTGGCGATATAACCGTGCTTTTTTTACCTTATGTTTTCAGAAATAAATAAAATTGTAATCTGCTTTTTTTTGCTTTGCATTTCCTTCATTGCAAATGCCCAAGACACAGAGATACCAGGCATTTCAGCAGATCGCCCGGGAGTTGCAACTCCCCCTTTTATTTCCGAAACCCACTGCCTTCAGATTGAAACCGGGGCGGCTTACGAAAGGATAAAAGAAGGAAGTTCTCTTCAGGAAAACATATTATATAATACCACTTTGTTGCGCTTTGGATTAAACAAAAACACCGAAATCCGTTTGCAAACCGATTATGCACGACTTAAAACGGATAGCTTCGACCTCATCGGTTTTAATCCTTTAATAGTAGGGACTAAAATTAAAATGGCAGAGGCAAAAGGAATTATACCTGCTATTTCTTTTCTTATGAATCTTACCCTACCCTATTTTGGCGCAAAAAGTTTTCGCCCAGAGCATCTAAGTCCTTCATTTTATTTACTGATGCAAAACGATATTAGTCAGGATATAAATATTTGCTATAACCTCGGCATCGAATACGACGGATCGAATCCCGAACCAACTGATTTTGCTGCCCTCTGTTTGGGATACAATCTGAACGAAAAGCTGAGTCTTTTTATAGAAAACTATAATTATTTTGCATCAAATAGCCCTCCCCAAAACTTTATTGACATAGGAGGCGCCTACCTCCTGCGCAAAAACCTTCAGATTGACCTTTCAGGCAATTTACGATTACAACAGATTGAGAATTATGTAATGCTCAATGTAGGAGTTTCATGGAGAATACCCAAATGAGTTGAGCCGAAAAGTCATGGCAACGAAAACAAAACTAAAGTCGGAAAATGAAATTCGGATTTTCTTTCCATAAGCCATTAAAAAACATTTTAAACTGAAAAAACCGCCATGACAGCGGTTTTTTCGGGCGGAGAAAGAGGGATTCGAACCCCCGGAACCGTTTTTGACAGTTCAACCGATTTCGAGTCGGTCCCGATCGACCACTCTGGCATTTCTCCGTTGCAAAGATATAAGTTTTATTTAAACTGAGGTCAGATTTTTTTTCGATAGAGGAGTAAAGAGTTTCCAACTACCACAACATCAGACAGTGCCATTGAAAGGGCAGCTATCATTGGGTTTAAATATCCGAATGCAGCTAAAGGAATCGCAGCTATGTTATAGATGAATGCCCAGAATAGATTTTGTTTCATGGTTTGCAATGTTAGCCGGCTAATATGCAGGGCTTTATTGATGAGTTGGAGGTGATTGCCCAACAACACAATATCGGCAGATTCGATGGCAATTGGACTGGCATTGCCAAAAGAAACTCCAATTTCGGCCGCGGTTAGTGAAGGTGCATCATTGACTCCATCGCCTATCATGGCAATTTTCAAATTTTCGCTTCGGCTTTTAATCATATCGAGTTTTTGCTGTGGAAGAAGGGCAGCATAAAACTCGGTGATTCCTGCTGCTTTGGCAATGGATGCTACCTTAGGTTCACGATCGCCACTTAAAATGAAAGAACTCACCTTTTGACGTTTCAACTCCTTCACCACTTCAAATGCTTCGGGACGAAGTTCGTCGGCAATGAGAATGCCTGCGGCAGGTTTATCGTTGATTAATAAAAATACATCATAGTATGTGTTTTCAAATCCTTTTCCGGCATAACGGTAGGAGCCTAAACGGATATCATTGCCTGACAAATCTTTTGCTTTCATCCCAAATCCTTTGTCTTCGTTGAGATCAAGCAATTCGACAAGTGAAGCTCCTTGTAGTTCAGCTTCGATGGACTTGGCTAAAGGATGTGAAGAATGTTTTTCGATACTATAAATTAATCCCTTCAGATAATTGAGGTCGTAGTTGCCCAGGCAATCTATCTGATTAATTTTAAATTTACCGGTAGTGAGGGTTCCTGTTTTATCGAAAGCAATGGAATTGATTTTTGAAAACTTTTCGAGGGTAACGCCCCCTTTTATAAGAATTCCCTTGCGGGCAGCATGCCCCACGCCAACCATGACTGCGGTGGGAATTGCCAGTCCCATTGCACACGGACAAGCGATAACCAACACTGCTATGGCTCGCAAAATAGAATCGGTGAGACTAATGGGGAACGCAAAATAGGAAAGGATAAATGTTAGCAAGGCAATGGAAACCACCACCGGCACAAATATCATGCTGACCTTATCGGCAAGGTGTTGGAAGGCGGGCTTTTCTTCTTTTGCTTTGCGTACCATTTCGATAATAGAGGACAACACTGTTTCGTTTCCAACTGCCAGGGCTTTCATCTTTATTGAACCCGAAAGCAGTATAGTTCCACCGGTTACTTTATCGCCTTTAAATTTTTCTACTGCAAAACTTTCGCCTGTAATTATAGATTCATCGGCACTGCCATTTCCCCAAATGAGAACTCCATCTACAGGAATGTGGTCGCCTGTGTTTACTAATATGATATCGCCTTTCATTAGTTTTTCAGCATCGACTTCTTCGATGGTTTCGCCCACCATCCGTTTGGCTTTGGTGTTCTTTAATCGCATCAAACTATCTAATGCTGAGGTGGTTTTTTTTACTGAAAGATGTTCCAATACATTTCCCAGCATAACAATCGTAATGATGCTGGCTGAAGTTTCGTAAAACTGATAATCGTGACCTAAATTCAACAAGGTGCCGGTGAGGCTATAAAAGAAGGCTGCCGAACTACCTAAGGTAATCAACACATCCATGTTGGGCACTCCTGACCGAAGGGAATGGTAAGCACTACGCCCGAAATGGCGAAGCCCAATTGCATAAACAGGTATGCATAAGGCCAACTGAAACCAGGGATTATGAAACAAATGAAAGGGCAGAAACATGGCA
>JBAWXL010000067.1:0-18416 GCA_037144095.1 Bacteroidota bacterium | reverse complement strand
CTTGGTTTTCTCCTTCAGTTTGTTCCACGCATTCGTTCCCAAACGGTTTAACGTAGGTGCAGTCCCCTCTTTTCCTATATATTTCGATATTCTATGCAGCGAGTGAATGCTAACATACAACAAATCCGATTCCTTGTAAATAATCCGCAACGCTTCCTGCTTTTTCCCATTCAAATCAATGGTTTCCAAGCCGTCATATCGCCCAATTCCATGGTCAATATGCGTAACATAGTCGCCCGGTGTCAGGTTGTAAATCTCTTTCAGCGTCAGCGCTTCCTTCGAATGATAATTATCGCGTATAGTAAAGCGATGATAGCGCTCAAATATCTGATGATCTGTGTAACAAGCAATCTTATTTTCCTTATCTATAAACCCTTCATGCAACGATAGCGCTAAAACCTCCCATTGCAGCACTTCTTGCGTTTGCCGATTCACTTTTGCCTCCTCCAAAATCGAATTGATGCGCTCCGATTGCTTAGCCGTATCCGTAAGTATCAGATTACGAAACCCTAAATCCGAATTTTTGCTCAATTCATCAAACAACAACTCAAAATTCTTATTAAAAACAGGCTGAGGCGTGAAATTAAAGCTCAGTTTCACCGCATCCTTAAAGTATGATTTCGAGCCAAGTTCAATTAACGGGAACGAAACAATTCCTTTCAGAAACTCATTCCCGCTAACATATAAATCTTGAGGCTGAATCTGCCTGACAACCTTCGTCAGTTGCCTGTAAGCCTCCTCCGCTTTCCTATAAGCCGTCTCCAATTTCTCCGAAACAAACAAAACATCCTCAGCCCAAACCACAGAATAGCCTTCCATAAAAGCAAACAATGATTCCCGCTTCTCAATCACCTCAATCTTCTGCATATCAGGGAATATCTCAATGCGTTCTACAATTTCTTTCGACAATTGCGTCACAGGATCAAACGTTCTCAACGATGCAACCGCGTCACCCACAAACTCTATTCGATAAGGAAGCTCATTCGAATACGAAAATATATCTATAATCCCCCCTCTTATCGAAAACTGACCCGGTTCATACACAAAATCAGTGCGTTCAAACTCAAACTCAATCAAAATATCCATAATAAAATCCAGCGAAACCTTTTCACCCTTTGCCAAACGCAGTAAATTATTGTGAAGTGTCTTCTTATTCACCACTTTTTCTGAAAGCGCATCCGGATACGTAACCAATGCCACGTGATGTTTGCCTGAGCTCATCCGATTCAGCACTTCCGAGCGCATCAACACATTAGCATTCAGCGAATTTTCAAACACATAAGGCTGTTTATACGAATGCGGGAAGAAAAACACATTACGATGCTCCGAAGGCAACTCATTTTCATTGAAAAAATGCTGTAAGTCATTAAAAAAATACGCTGCTGAGCTGTGATCAGGCAATATAAATATATGACTAAAGGGTGTCGAATCAAATAAAACACCTCCCAACACCGAAGCAGCCGAACCAGCCAATCCTTTTATATGAAACCGACTGCTATTTTCCCCTGCAAGCGATTCTTTTATCTGTTTAACCTGCGGAGTTTGTGTATATAACTTTAAAATATGCGAAGCTGACATCAAGGTTTTAAATAATGCGCAAAGATAAGAATTATTAAGAAAAGAGGGTTATAAGCAATGAGTTCTGTAGACTTTTATTAAAAAGGAAAATTATACAATTTCCCTACTGAACCTAAGCAAAGTGGTCCCTGAGCGAAGTCGAAGGGTCGAAACACAACAGTCAATTTAATTTCACCACCTTCTTATAAATCCACCTCCCCCCATAATCCAGCCGTATCAAATACATCCCTGCTGCAAAATTCTCTGTATTTATTACCGTCTTATCCACAAGACTCCCTTTATAAATTATCTGCCCAATGGCATTAAATATATCAAAAGTTATTGTTTCAGAATTCCATTTGGCTTCTATCGCCAATTCATCACTTACAGGATTAGGAAAAACAGTAATACTCCCATCCGGTTGGGGCACAATTGGCTCACATTCCATTACCGAAACATCATCTATTAAATAATAAGCAGCAGGATAAGAATAATAATTTACCGTATCTAAGAATGTTAAAGAATCATTTTTAAAATTACCAATAGTGATGAATTGTTCCCCTCCTTGTGCTGTCATAGTATCAGATATTAATACCCAATTAATAGTATCTTTCAATATATTACCGGGTGGATTATTAATTTGAGGTGTGGCATTGATTAAACAAACCCACTGACCACCTATACCATATATGGTGTCTTTAGATAAACAAGCTCCTAGTGCATCAGTTGCATATTTATCACCTGCAAAGTTAGTCCAAAATTCTACACAATATTTTTTCCCCTGTTTTAAAGAATCAGTCAGTTTTACCTCTAAATACTCTCTATAGTTATATATACCGAATTGAATAACAATTATTGCAGCAAACCCATTACCAGTATGAGGATTTTGATAAAAATTTACAGCAGAATTTTGATTAGGACAGGGAACACCAAAATTATTATTTATACTATTATTGCAAACATTATAAAAATCAGAAGAATTTTTAAGAGGAGAATTTATTGTATATCTGTACGAAGACAACCATGGTATTGCTTTTGTAATTTCACCATACACTGGGCAATCAATATAATACTCGAAGCTATTGTTAGGCACCAAGTTCTGTGCGAAACTCCTACAAAATAATAAGACTAATATGATAAGTATATAATTCTTCATTTTAAAAAAGTAAAAGATAATGCAACTGTATTATCCCCTCTGAGCAGCAATTGTTTAAAGTTGCGTTGAAGCTAAGCGAAAATTGCATTTCCGCTTTAAACACCTGATAATTTGCAATTATCCATTTTGTTTTCACTTTTATACTCAACCATTTTAAACACTGTAAAATTACAAATAATATTAATTCTACACATTTAAATAAAAATGATATTTCCTTCTATTCCAACTTTAGCGAGAAAAAATTCATTTTCAACTACACAAAAAGTCCCTATCGTCTTCCACCCTTAAATTTCATTTTCAATTGTCAACTGTCAATTGTCCATTAAAAAAGGCTTATCCCAATCAGAACAAGCCTTCCTAAACCCATAACCCATAACTCAAAACCCCTACAAGTCCTCCATCTCAAATTTCATCCTACTCACCGTACTCGTTTTCACCTCCTTCTCTCCCGTAATAGTTTTCTTGCCCACAAATTTAACAGCATAAGTATATTTACCTGCAGTGATGCCACGAGCAGAAAACTTACCCTTAGCATTCGTAACCACCTCAAATTTAGGTTCTCCCTCCAACTGAAGTTCCACTACCACACCCTCCAACATCATCTTAGTGGCTTTATCCTTAACATAACCTTCCAAACCCGCTTGCCTAACACCTACTGATTGTAAAATACGCTCCCAAATAAATTTATTAGCCTTTGTCTCATCATTCCAAAAAACTGCAACCGCATCATCCATCATATCCCTTGCCAGGTCATAGCAATCATTATTAGCTTTAACCTTATCAGAAGTTTCAACAGTCATATTTTTTGAAGACATATACACCTGTAGTTTGCTCTTAAATGCAGTATAATTAGCTGCCACTGTGGTAGGAAAAGCGCTTGGCATATTATCATTAGCTGCTAAAGCAATTGCATTATCAGTAACATAAGTCTTATTTATATTTCCCAATTCCTCAGCACTTTCCCACTCTTTTCTTGAAGCATTATGATAATATTCTTCTCCGGCTTGTTTATAATTCTTAGCTCTTTCGTCCTTATCCTGATAAACCTTATTAATATAACCTTGAGTTTTCTTAAAGTCATGGCAAATAGTATCTGCCAGACCTACCAATTCAATCCTGATTTCTTCCGATTCACCCGTATTCACATCATGGTCGGGCATATCTTCAGCCGCCTGAACAGCAGTTTTTGCAGTTTCAGCAAAAGCTTCCGTATAATATTCTTTATAATTGCTAAACGATTCCCAATATTCTAAAAAATTGTTCCATACGATAATAAGCGCGAGATACAATTTCTTTTGGGATGTGTTGTAATGTGGTTTCATGCCTATGGTTTTAAAAAATTGCTCAAAATTAATATTATTATGTTATTCTGCAAATTTTAAATTGATTATATCAAATATATTTCACTTATTATTTTTGACAACTCCATGAATATATTTATATATGTCTGTTTATTAGTAATATAAACATCAAAAAAATAACAATACTAATCAACTAAAACTTCCGGAGATTTTACTAAAACATTCAAGGCAACTACTAAAATATTAAAATTCTCAGCTAAAAAGAGTAGCTTTTCATCTAAAAAAACAAAATATTCTTCTGAAAATCCCTAATCTTTATCAATTGAGGTCCCATTCCCATCTAAAACCTCCTCATCCACTTCTCAAACGTGCTAATTCATTTCTCGAGGATGCGCATCCACTTCTAGAACGTGCTAATCGACTTCTAGAGCATGCGCATCGACTTCTCGAACGTGCTAATCCACTTCTAGAACATGCTAATCGACTTCTCGAACGTGCTCATCGATTTCTCGAACGTGCTAATCGACTTCTAGAACGTGCGCATCCACTTCTAGAACATGCTAATCGACTTCTCGAACGTGCTAATCGACTTCTCGAACGTGCTAAGCTTCTTCTAAAAGAAATCTTACTTTAAAACATTAAATATAAAGCATTTCCAAATCCTGTAATTTATTTTCTAAATAAAACTTCACCCTACTTCCCCTCCGAAACCCCAATTCTAATCCACCCATTCCTCAATCGATACCCAATTTTATTCACATTCCACAAATAAACCACCATACTCTTCGTCTCTTTAGGCACCTTCGAAATCCAAATCTTAATATTAGTGGTGTCACTATCCGATTGATAGCTCGATTGCAACCATTCAAGCGGCGAATATTTATATAAAAGCGTGTTCCCCGCACTATCGCTCAACGAGCAAACAAAGTGTAAACGAGGACATTGCCTGAGAGTTTGCAAATTAAAACCCGCTTCTATCAAATAGGTTTTACCCACCAGCGTATCAGCTCGTCCGGTTTCAAAAAAACCGAAAAATTCATCCTTACAATCAGATTTGCTATTGATATTTTGATGTTCGTAAAAAGGCAAAGTCATCAGGCTCTGCTTCCGTTTAGCTAAAGTAATGTTCGACCAACTATCCGTATAAACCGAATCATATTGACTTCTGTTTAACTCATAATCGCCTCTAACATACATCATAAAATCTTCATTATTTTGATAATAATCTTCGTATTGCAGGTTTTGCAGCTTATCCCTCTCAGTATAATTATACCAAGCCCATTGCAAACATTGCATATGATAACCTCCAATCGTAGGATTCTTAATTCCCTTCCAGTCAATCGTTTGCTCATGAACCTTATTCCAAAACACCTTCGAAATTCCCTCATCTTTCCAAAGGGTAGCATAGCCTAAATTGAGATGAAACACAAAATGAACCATAAAAACCAACGAAAAAACAGAAGCAATATAATGTAAACGAACATCAAGTCTATCCAAAACAAAAATCATCGATAGTGCCATGAGCAAAATCAAATACATGCCCGTGCGATCAGAAGGATAGTTGATGTTTAACATCCATTTCATCGCAAAAACCGCCCCAACACTCATCAAAAACAGCATCGGAAACAACAAATGACTATAATTATGGGTCAATTTTCCTTTTATTTTCCATAAAATGGCGAAAAAGAGCATCAAAATGAGAGAAAACCAAACAATCCAAATGAAATTCAAGTCAGAATTTAAACTTCCGAAAAACATTCGGCTAAATGAACTGAGCGTAATCTCAGCAAAACTATTGCCTTCGCCATAATATAAGAGATT
This sequence comes from Bacteroidota bacterium, assembly GCA_037144095.1. Lineage (GTDB taxonomy): Bacteria > Bacteroidota > Bacteroidia > Bacteroidales > CAIXTV01 > CAIXTV01. Next base: position 12,581 of record JBAWXL010000067.1, on the reverse strand, counting down.
CAACGCTTTAAGCTTAAAAGAAAGCATCACCAAAGGAAGCAAACAAACGAAAAAGAGCATGAGAATTGCAATGATTTTCAGCTTAATTTTACTTTGTTTGAAAATAATTAATTGATGCAAACCAATTAATAAACAAAATATAAGCGCCACATTCATTAAACTCAGATTTCCCGCAATAGCGAAGCAGAAAAACACCAACGAATAGCCCAAATGCTTCAATCTGTTTTCCCTAAAATACATCAAACCAAAGAAAAATGCACCCATCATCAGCGCCATCGAAATGCCATACCCACGACTATAGGCAAAGAACTCAACAAACCCATGCATGCCCAAACCCAATGCCCATAGCGAAATCCTTAATAACTTATGCTGCAACAAACTTCCCAATCTGAACAAAAAATAGGCAAATAAAATAAAAGACAACACATTAGCCAGCCGTAAACTCAAGGTCGAAATGCCAAACAATTTAATTGAAACTATAGATAATGCAGTGTTAATGATATGATTATTAGCATCCCACTGGGCAATCCCCGGTATAAATTCCCCCTGAATAACATAATGAAAAAAAGTCGCCGCTTCATCATGCATAATAGGCACAAAACATGCACGTAATCCTAGGTAGATAAAAACTAATGCCGCCCCTATTACAAATAAAATATTTAGAGTTCTCGTATTCATAGCTTATAATGTTAACAGGCAAAATCTTGCCACAGATTAACTGATTAGAAAATTACTCTTTTCGTAACTAATGATTTTTCTCCAAAGTTGACGATTAATCCCAATTTACATTTAGATATTCCTAAATAATTTATGACCCAACTATAATGTTCGTCAACTATTTCCTTCTGTGCTTTTACCTCTAAAATGATTTTGTTAAACACAATAAAATCTGCAAAGAAATAATGAGGCAGAATAATTCCTTTATATTGTACCTCATATTTCTTTTCTCTTTCATAAGGAATATTTTTTGCATTAAATTCATATTCTAAAGCATCTTTATACACTATTTCTAATAGTCCTTTTCCTAAAATTCGATGAACTTCCATGCAAATTCCAATGATTTTATAAGTTTCATTTTGGAAGGGATACTTTTTATCTGAATATGTCAACAACATAATCTGTTAATCTGTGGCTTTTTATTATTTTTAAATTGGGATTAATATAATTAATTCATTTTTTCTTTTTTATAATTTCAATTGTTTTCTTCTTAACAATCTTTGCTTGCACCATTATAGCAGATTTAACTGTGGTATTGGCATCAATAATAATCTCTTTGGCGTAATCACCTTCTGTAATCGGAGCCGTAAACAATAGATTAACAACAGTTTTCCCTCCCGCGGGGATTTTATCAGTCGAAAAATCAAAACTAAAACAATCAGAATCGCTTCTGATGTTTTTGATATAAAGAGGCGCAGGTCCGTTGTTCCTAATGCTGCACGAAACCACTTTTTTCTCACCCACCGGAATATCCCCGATAGCTATGAGCTGCGGATCAATTGAAATGCTGGTGTTCAACACAGTATCTTTTGTTTTAGTTGAATACGAATCATAATATAATATCTGAATCTTACGCTCCAACGCAGCTTCAGGATTATAAATCGAATTGCGCGGGTCGTTAGGATTATCACTCACCTTCGGATTGGCTTTGCTCTTCCCGAAAGGCTCTTCATAAATCTTCAATCTGGCATCTCTTGCAGCAGAAGAGTCCATAAAAGCAATGAAATAGCCATTATCATACACCTTTAAGAAGTTAAGCAAGCTCGAAATTCGCCTTTTCGAGAGGTTTACATTATATTCGCTATTGTTCAACGGACTGGCATAGCCTTTAATCGTGATAGCCACAAGGTTTCCTTTAGCCAGATCTTTCTTTAATAAAGCTAAAAACTCCTCCAACTGCTGAAAACCCTTTTCCACATAATTATTGAAGAAATCATTGATAGATGATTGGGCATCAGTTCTGTCTTTACCCTTCAAACCCTTCGAAAACTCAGTCAAATATTCATCTTTCAACTGCAAATAATTCGATAAAGTATGCTGATACGTTTGTTCCGTAGTGGTTTTAGTAGTCGCAGGATCAGGCTCATCATTGTGAAAATAAAGCGTTAAAGGTAGCAGCCTGCGAATCGTATCTTGATACTTAATAGTATCAGTCAGATGCACAACCGTATCCAATTTAACAACATTTTTCTCCCATGAATAAATATCATTGCAACAAGTCTCGCCCTTTATATGATACGACCCCTGACGATTTGAGGTAAAATAGCCATCCGTATCAGAACTATTGATAACAAAATACATCTCATTGCAAGCCGAATTAAGCGGATAGCCCATATTTTCGGGTGGCGTCCAGGCATTAAAGCCTCCCACCGACTTAAAGATATCAAAGCCCCCTAACCCTTCATGCCAATCAGAGCTAAAATACAATGTTTGCGTTTTGGCATGATAAAAAGGAGTGATTTCATCGCCGGGGGTATTGATGATATTGCCCGCATTCACAGGCTCATAAAAGTGATTGTTTTTATACACTGAATACCAAATGTCGTTTCCTCCAAAGCCACCCTTTCTATCGGAAACAAAGTAAAGCACCTCGTTTCCCTCAATGGTTTTCACAAAGCAAGGATGGGTTGAAGTATATCCTTTGACGTTAATGTTATTTCCTAGCTTATAAGGAGCCTGCCAAACATTTCCTTTCTTCTCACAACAATAAATTTGGCAAATCAATTTGCCGTTTTCCGCATTTGAGCATTGAGTGTAATACAATTGAGTATTATTTTCATTAAACGAAAGATTAGCCGTGTGGTATTTCGAATTATTAATCCTGTTTTCCCACTGCTTTCTATGCGCATATCCTGCCATAGTCATTTTCGAACTTGCAATTCTCGATAGATAAACACTCGGAAAGATAGATCCATAATCATTTGAAGTGAGTTGTTGCAAAGTAGAAAACAATAGCAGGCTATCGCCCAATTGTACAGCCCCAAATTCAGAATAGGGTGTATTGACCTGTTGATCTAAATGAAAAATATTTATTTTAATGGGATTGTCAATCATTCTCTTAGCAGAAGCGCAGGCTTTAATTTCCATTTCAGCCTTCATGCAATACCAATCTTTTTCTTTACAATGATACTGAAGATACAGTTTAAAATAATTGGCTGCACTATCGTAATTGGCATCGCTTTTCAACATCACAGCAAGCCAAAAACAACTCAAAGGAAATGCATTCGATTGGTCATGAGAATATACATAAGAGTACCAGGCAGCAGCTCCGGGATAATTATTACTTAATCGGAAAGCCTCAGCCAGTTGAAAACTCAAATCAAGATTAGTTGAATCTTTCGAAACATGTTCTTTTAGAATATCACTTGCCAAAAAGAAATCGCCATCTTCCATCGCCTGATTGGCAGCTTTTTCAACTTCAGAAATTTGTGCATGTACCGCCTTAAAATTGAAAAGAGAAAGAACAAAAAATAATAAAAGAAGGCAGGAATATCTGGAGAATATTTTCATGAACACAATTTAGAATATAGGACAAGGGACTTCTTTATGTTTAATCCGCTTCTTTTTATCAATTATATACTGTAAAGTGATTTCGGGACCACCTTGCGCATTGCTTGCAACATTTAACCTTGAGAAATTGATATCATAACTAAAACCAACATTGAGTTTGCGATAATCCACCCCCACTGAAACTACTGCAGCATCAGCCAAACGAAGAAAAATCCCAGCATTAATTGCAGAATAGAAATTTGTTTTAGTATCGGTAAAGAATTTAAAAGAACCTCCAAATAAGAATTCATTATAAGGATTTTGAATCATTAACAATACTTCAGGTACGAAGTTGGTATTATCGCCTATTGTAATAGGAGCCTTGGCAAATATATTGATTTTGCTGTTTAATACAATACTTTGATCAGTAAAGAGTGTCATTTTTGGTTTATTAATGTGCCACATGGCTGCACCTGCTTCAAAACCTAATTGTTTTTTCATCTGATAATACCAGTGAAGACCGGCAGAAATATCATAAAACCAAAACTGTGTTTTTGAGAAGTTTTCTGTTGAAGAAAGATTAGGATTATATGCACTTCCATCCCATTGCGAATCGAAATATAAATCATTATAACGTATACTTCTTTGTCCAACCCCCACAGCAACACCAAGCCCAATGAAATGATTATTCTTCCGGTTGAATGCTTTCACATACGACATGCTAAAAGTGCCCTCCATGGTTCCAAAATCGGAATCTCCGGCAATATCATGAAATATAGTTAACCCGATTCCCAACATATCTTGCTTATAATTCCTTTTGAGCAATTGCCCATCGAAAGAAACATAAAAGGTTTGATAAGGAACAGTTACTGCATTCCATTGATTGCGATAAGCAGCATTCACACGGAATGCACCACTAAAAAAACCAGTATAAGAAGGACTAATATAAAGAGGTGTATTTTGAAATTGAGAAAAATGAATATCCTGAGCAGCAAGTTGAAAAGAAAACAAAAAGCAAATAAAGCCCAACATTGAGCTATTCATTATTTTCTTTTTGAAGGATGAAATCATTTCGTATTGTAAATAGTTTGAAGGTTATTTAATTAAGGTTATATTGCCTTTATGCTTATATCTTTTCTTAGCATAACAACCTGCATCGATGTAATATACATAAACTCCGGGTTCGCAAGCTTTACCTTTATAATTTCCATCCCATCCTTGTTGTAGCTGATGGCTTTCGAAAACTTTTTCGCCCCAACGATCATAAATTAAAAAGGTAAGTTCAGTGATAATATTACTTCTTACGTAAAGCACATCATTTTTATTATCCTGATTTGGAGAAAAAGCATTTGGCACATAAATAAAAGGTTCATCGCAAATGACCTCCTCTATTACAATTTTAACTGAATCTACCTTTTGACAACCATACGTATCTGTAACCGTAACATAATAAGTTGTTGTACCCGAAGGAGTAGCAATAGGATTGCTGACACTTGGATTATTTAATCCTGATGAAGGTGACCATTGGTATTGATAGCCACTAATTATTGTTGAATTCAATTGAGCAGAAAGTGATTCATATATGGTGTCAATTTTCTTCAAAGTATCGTTTCCAATCCAGGCTTTAAAATTAGTTGGAAACGACGTTGTAATGTTCACGTTAATGCTTTTTATAGCTTCACAGTTATTCGCATCTGTTACGGAAACGTAATTTAATCCAAAGCATCCGTTTGTTATTGGATTACCAGATGAACCAGTGCTCCATGCATAAGAATATGAGCCCACACCTCCCTGAACACTTGCTGTGATAACAGAATTACAAACACTCTCACATGGAACGTCGGTCGATGTGAGTGTTATTGTAATAGGTGCAGGGGCAATCAATTGAAAGGTATCACTAGCAGAACAACCTGCTGAATCAGTTACTGTAATGTAATAAATACCCGCACAAAGATTATTTATTGAAGGTGTACCTTGACTAGTATTCCAAAGATATTGATAAGGGGAAGTCCCTCCTGAAGCAATTATGGAAATAAACCCATTGCATGAATCATGACAAAGTGGATTGATAAGACTTAAAGTATCGATGAAAACCGGTTGAGGTTGAGGAAGCTGAATATACACCATGTGAATACAGCCATGCGACTCAGTAACTCTTACATTATAAATAGAAGAACACAATTGAAATATACTATCGTTTGTACTAAAGGTATTCCAAAGATAAGTGTAAGGCGGAACTCCTGCACTTGCTGTTACCCATGCAATTCCATTACAAGAATCAGCACAATTAGGTTGTTTGTAATGGCCTATCGCGTTAAAATTGGAAGTATCCAATACAGGAACAGAAGCAGTGGTAGTACAATTATTTGCATCTGTAACAGTTAAGGTATATAATCCTGCGCACAGATTAGAAATGGTATCGGTAGTTTGTCCTGATATCCAATGAAACTGATAATTCGGAGTTCCGCCGGTAACAGATGAAATTATAGCGCCATCACAAATCCCATTGCAAACAACATGAGTTGTGTCTGGAAACGTAATGACAAGTGGTTGAGGTTGCGTTATGATTTGACTGACAACTGCCTTACAGTTATTACTATCCGTAATAATCAAACTATAAGTATCGGGACATAAATTGCTAATATTACTCGTATTGGCTCCATTACTCCAATTAAACTGATAATTAGGACTTCCTCCGCTAACACTAACATTTATATGACCATTACAAGAATTAAAACAACTCACATTTGAATAACTTACAGTTGGTATGAGTTTAATAACTGTGATTTTCATGCTGTCAACCTTCGAACAACCTAAACTATTGGAAGCAGTAGCATAATATGTTGTAGTTGTTGAAGGATTAACAAGTGGCGAGGAAGTATTACCCCCAATTATAATTGATGATGTGGGGGTCCATGAGTAAGTTAATGACATCCCTGGGATAAGATTGCTGACACTAAGAAAAGTGGAATCTCCAAAACAAATGGTTTTATTATTGCCTGCATCAATGCTTACAGTGGATACAGTTAAATGTATGCTGTCAGTTTTATCGCAAAGACCATTGGATACTTTTAAATAATAACTAATATTATTTTGAACGACTGCATTAAAATTAGGATTGTTTAAAGGTGAGTTCAATGTGTCGCTAAATGCAGGATTGCTTGACCAAATATATAGAACACTTCCCGAAGACCCAATTACAGAGCCATGCAAGGTGATAGTGTCACCCTGGCATACATTTATGTTAGGACCTGCTTCCGCTAAGAAATTATATACAAGTACTTTTTGAACTAAAGTATCGGTACAAACACCATTAGAAATATATAAAGTATAGTTTGTAGTGCCAAGTGGATTTGCAAAAGGATTGGCAGCATTAGCATTGCTTAAACCGGTAGTGGGAGACCAAGAATAAGTAAGATTGCTTCCAACTTGAGGAAGAACTCCTATTTGAGTTTGCTGTCCTATACAAATTGTATCGGTTGGTAAAGTGCTGTTTACTCCTGATAATACTACCATTTGATGGCTTATTGTATCAGAGGAATTGCAACTTCCCGTGTCGGAAACTATCAAACGGATATCATACACCCCTGATTGAGTATATGTATGATTAGGTGAAAATTGATTAGAATATGTTCCATCCCCAAACGACCAATTACAAATCATGCTCCCTGAACCTGAGGTAGAAGTGTTTTGAAAGCTAACATTATAAGGTGTACAACCTACCGGAGGAACAATAAATTCAGCAATGATAATTGGCAATTTAAAATCAAACTTAATTACCCCATTATTGCAATTCGAACTATTATTAGTATTTGATACAGCACCCGCCGTTGTAGGGAAGTCGCTATGTGCTCCGCATCCTGCACATACCGATTGGTATATCCTGCCTTTACGGTCAAAACGACTAGTTCCACCATCCACATGCTCATAAGACTGGGGTCCGCCAAAATAAGTGCCATATACAATTCCGGAAGCATCATCTTTTATTACCAAAAAATAATAATCGCTATTATCAGTGGTTGTTTGAAAGGCGTTGGCGGTAATAGGCAATCCTGTGGTTCCACCAAACCCATTTACGGCTCCTCCCCAACCCGATAGATATACGCTATTGCAAACATCCACCAAAAAAGCAGTAGGGGAGATGTTGGGTCCTGCGGTTCCTGAACCAAAAGTAGTAGACCATATTTTATTATTTAATGATGAAGAAAGTTTACTTACAAATTGACCCCCACCCGGATAAGACCACAAGGCATTAAAAATATAAGTGTTTGCGGGCGCATCGGTCTGTCCTAGAACATATACATTTCCGTTTCGATCTGTTTCAAGAAGATATACCTGATCGTAACCGGCAGCTCCATAATAAGTCGATTGCAAAATGGCATCCCCCAGCTTGCTGATGTGAGTGATAAATCCATCACATTTGCCCCCGGGATATATTGGAAAAAGCACACCTGGTGTAACAGGAAAATTAGGTGAACAAGTGCCTCCTGCAACATAAATATTTTCACTTGGATCAAGTTTAATGCTATAGATGGCATCATTTTTATTGCCACCCAAATAAGAACACCAAATTAGAGTAGTTAAATTCTGATCTAATTTTGCAATGCATCCGTCTTGTTTCCCTCCGCCAAATGTAGTTTGAAAAGCACCTGCTGTTACAGGAAAATCAATAGATGTCGTACTACTTACAATATACACATTGCTGTTTTTGTCAATCATAATCTCTCCTCTAACGTCATCAGCGTAATTGTGCTTCAAGGTATCAACCGAATTTAACCCATCATTTCCACTTCCCCCTAAATAGGTTGATGATAATAATTGTGTACCATCCGAACTTAAACGCGCCACAACAATATCAGAACCATGAGGATATTGAAGCACATAAGTTAGCACATAAGGAGTCCCACCATGAAAGACGCTACTATAGGCATTTGCTGTAGTGGGAAAATTATTTGAGCCAGTTGTCCCCAGTATAAACAACTCTCCGTTATCGTTTGTAATTAAACTATTTGGAACATCTGTGCTATCACCTCCAAGATAAGTAGAGTAAATCATAAAATGCCCGGTTGTATCATACTTTGAAATTGCCATATCGCAACTTCCCCCACCATAGTTTATTTGATAAGCACCTGTTGTTGTTGGATATCCAAGTGAAAATACATTCCCTCCGGCATAAAGAAATCCGTTTTTATCATAAGTAGCCGTATAGCCCCAATTATCAGAAGTGGAGCCTGAATAAGAAGAAAAAATCAAAGTTGGGTCAACAACCAATACTTTTGAATGGTCGTAACCTTCAGGAAATTCAAAAGAAAGAATATTCTTTTTCAATTTAAAATTGCATACCACTTCTTTCTCTTTTACACCATCCAACACCCATGCTTTAGGTTTAATTTCAATGATTTTATTGATGGAAGTAGTGATGATTAAATTCCCTTTTGCGTCAATTGCAATGTTTTTTGCTCCATCATACGAAAATTTCACTTTAGCAATGTCGGCATTAGGCTCAGCCACAATTTCATACTTCAATAAATAATCTTTTTCGAAAACATTCAAATTGATATTATCCCACAGATGAATATATTCAAATTCTTTATATCTTCTAACCCTGCTTGCCCAATGTTTTGGATTGTTGCCAATAAAATAATTTTCGTATGTATCTGAAGGATAATGCGCTTTAGTAATGAAATTAGTATTTGCCCCAATGAAGTTCATTTTATAAGAGTGGCAATTGATGATGGTATTAGGATTATTTTTCAGCTTGCGTTCATCAGCCGATAAATATTTAAACGATAATATCTTTTCAATTGCTTCAGCATCTTCAAAAGCGAAGGTAAAACGTGTTTTCTCAAAGAAAACAGCTCCGCCATCAATATTTGCTTTAAACAGAATATTTTCGTTCCATTGGCTCAAATTTTCGATAAATTCGAGTTTTCCCGAACGAAGTGAGTCTTTATGTGCCTGCGTTTTAAAATGAAATACGGCTATAAACACCAGTAATAGCAGGAAATATCCTTTTTTCATGTCATTTGAAATATGTTACTAAATTACTCAAAATAATAATAACAAATCAAAAAAAGGATGTAAGAATTATGATTTATAATTTATGATTCGTTGAAATGGTCTTTTTCAATGCTTTTTACAATAATAAAAAAGTTATTTCGTGCTCACAAATTCCTCATTTAATGTGCCTTAATGTGCCTACTGTGGTAAAAAACGTTTTATATTCAAATTCTATTTCAAAAATCCTTGTTTCTGAATTGTTTTGATAAATTTCTCCGAAAAATATTCATTATCTTTCTTTGTGTAGCGCTTATAGGCAAATATCTGAGCTAAATTTTCAAGTTGATTTTCTTCAATTAAATCTTTGGTGAGTTGTGAAGCTTCTTTTTCGGCATAAATATCTTCAATACATTGTGGAGTATAATCCTCATAAGTTTCATAATGAACCATTCCTGAGTCGGGTAGGCGATCAGTCAATTGAGGCGTTTCAGCAGGGTAGCCCAACACAAGAGTAGTGATCGGAACCACATGTTCGGGCAGCTTTAATAATTCAATGATTTCATCAGCATTATACGTAGTTGTCCCCAAATAGCAAATGCCTAAACCATAACTTTCAGCTGCAATTGCCACGTTTTGCGACACCAATAATGCGTCGATAGAAGCAGTCATGAACGAAAGGAAATTATCGTATCCGGGTTCAGCATTACGCTGTTTACACCAAATATTAAAACGGTGAAAGTCGGCACAAAAAGTCATCAGCATGGGTGCTTGCAACACCATATCTTGTTTAAAATGAAGTTGCCAGAGTTTCTTTTTATTTTCTGCATCTTGCGTAATCACCACACTATAAACCTGCATATTGCCTGTATTAGAAGCGCGGAAACCTGCTTCTATAATAGAATCTACAATTTCTTTTGGAATTTCTTTGTCGCTGTATTTGCGTATGGTACGATGTTGAAGTAAGGTTTCGAGGGTTGGATTATTGCTCATATTATCTTTTTGGCAAAAATAGAAAAATTTGTTTTGAAAAGTGTTTGCAGAAGAAATTAATATTGCATCATAAAATAAAACATTGATGATCTATTCATTGTATAAAATTCCCTTAAATTCCTTATTAATCCTCGTATGAATGATTATTTGTCTTCAAAAAAGCTGCCCTTTTTGCATTTTTCCACCCTCCAAATATATCGACAAAACTTTTATATGAAAATTTACCTGTTTTCTCATATTCTTTAAAAAAGAAAATTCTTTTGTCAGCCAAAACTTTTATCAAATCATCTAAAAGTTCTTCTTTTGAAAATTTAATTATTTTCGATTCATTAAGTCTTGCTTTTTCCCGTGCTTTTTTCCATGAGCCAAATCTTTGAATTACCAATTGATGCCTAAATTTTCCAAATTTATAATAATCAGATGTTTTAATGTTTTTCTTTGAAAGTTTTTCGGCAACCCTATTCAAATCTTCAAATATAATTTCTTCCGGCAAATTCCAAAAGTTATTTTTTGACAGACCCGCTGATTCTAAAGCATTTCCCCAATTTTTAAATAAATTTATAAAGTTAGAACATGAATATTTCCCCCTGATTTTATATTCTTTATAGGTCAAATAATATTTACCATCTGCCACGTTTAGCATATCTTCAATTAATTCTTCTTTTGTAAGTTTTTTTATTTCAATTCCAAGTCCTGCCCGACTTAATACTGTATTCCAACTTCCAAACTTATATAAAATTGTCCCATAGCTATACTTTCCCAGTTTATGATATAATGGTACTGTAAGATAATTATTTTCCAAAGCTTCAGCTACTCTTTTCAAATCGTCAATTATTTCTGCATCAGTTATCTTTGAGTATCCATGATTTTGTAAGCCCGCTTGTTTTTTGGCCTCTAACCAACCTCCAAAAAAATATTTTATATTACTTAAATTATAATGACCTTTTTTTAGATATTCTGTTATTGATAGATTATTTCTGCCATTATCTACTCTTAATATATCAGCTATAAGCTCCTCCTTTGTTATAATATAGCGATTCGCAGGAATTAAACCTGCTTTTTCTATCGCATCATTCCAATTCCCAAATCTATATATTATTGCCCACACTCCATATTTCCCTAATCGCAAATAATCACTTATATGTACTTTATTCTTTTTAAGCTTTTTTGCAACTCTTTTTAAATCATCCAATAATGTATCATCAGGTATTTTTTTATGAATATAAATGCCGGTCAATCCCGCCTGCTGAATTGCCACACTCCACTTGCCAAACAGTTTAATAAAGGCGCCTATTGTATATTTTCCTTTCTGTTTATATTCTGAATAAGAAAGATAGTTTTGAGTGTTGGCTACTTTTTTTAAATCATCCAAAAGCATTTCTTTTGAATGTAAAATAGCATTATAAGGATAAACAAGACCAGCCTTTTTCACGCTTAATATCCATGTCCCAAATCGTGCAATAAATAGCTTTATCTTATATTTTCCATTTTCCGAATAATTAAGTCTACTGCAATAGCCACATCCAATAAGGTCTCTAACTCTTCTTATATCTTCCAATAACTCTTCATCACTAACTTGTAATATTTCATCATTTGGACCTATGTTTGCACTTTTTATTGCTTTTTGCCATGTGCCAAATCGATTAATTATTAGATTTATAGTATAACTCCCTTCTTTGGCATATTTAAATATATTAAAATGTTTGTATCCCGTAATTTTATTTACCCTTTCTAAATCATTTAATATTTCTTCATCAGTCGCACTATTATATTTTTCTACATTTATTCCGGAATGTTTAATTGCTTTTCCCCACGTACCAAATTTACCAATAATTGTTCCATGTTTATATTTACCTACCTTATCATATTCAGCTCTTGTAAAATAAGGTTTTTCAAGTATTACTGAAACCTTCTGTAAATCTTCTATTATTTCTTCTATTGAATAAAATTTAAACTTAAAGATTTCCAATTCCGCTTTTTCTATTGCTTTATTCCATTTGCCAAATCTTGAAATGATATGAGTATACAGATAATTTCCTTTACTTAAATATTTTCGCGTGTATTAAGGTAATAACAGTATAAAATATTTTTCATATCTTTGGAGC
>JBAWXL010000066.1:0-18594 GCA_037144095.1 Bacteroidota bacterium | reverse complement strand
TAACACGAAAAATAAAATCAAAACTCAAACTGTTATTACCTTAATACATGCGAATATTTTTGTACACTAAGTTTTTCTAGACCCAATTCAACTGCAACTCTTTTGATATCATCAATAATTTCTTGATCAGTAAGTCCGCTTCTTAATTTAGATTTCATTTTGTAAAGATGTTATTTTAGCAATTAATATATTCGTCAAAAACCAAAAAATCTCAATATTCATATCCCTTCAATTCTTAATTAATCCTCGTATGGAAGATTATTTGCCTTCAAATTAGCCGCATTCAAAGCATTTTTCCAATTTCCAAACCCACGATAATAACATACATATTTAAATCGCCCTTTTTTCTTATAATCAGTAAACATTATAGAACTTTTCCCTTCCTTTACTCTTATCAAATCATCTAAAAGTTCCTCTTTCGAATATTTTTTTAATTTCCATTCATTAAAACCCGCTTTTTTAAGTGCTATTTTCCATCTGCCAAATATTTTAACTATTTTAGAAAAATTATATTTCCCATGCTCAACATAATTTTTTATAGTAATATTCTCCTTCGAAAGTTTTTGAGCTACACTTCTCATATCTTCAAATATTTCATTTGACGTAGTCTCATCCATCATTTTCTTATTCAGACCTGTAGCTTTCGATGCTTTCCCCCAACTCCCAAATAATTTTAAAATTTGATGATACGTATATATTCCTTCTTTTTTATATTCCTCCAAAGTTAATCGTATTCTTCCATTGGCCACTTTTAGTATATCTTCTCCTAATTTTTCCTTTGAATATTCTATTTTGATTACTTCAAGTCCTGCTTGTGTTAATGCATTTTCCCAAGTCCCAAATTTATTCAAAATAGTTGCATAGTGATAATTCCCTAAATATTGATATCTATAAGGTTTGAGATATTCATTATTAATTAATTCCGAAACTCTTTTCAAATCTACTATTGCTTCTTCTTTCGTAATTCTCCGACCTCGGGGGTTGCTTGTCAGCCCAACTAATGTCTTAGCTTTCATCCAACTCCCAAAATGAGTATTGAAATTGCTATAATGATGTCTTCCTTTTATTTTATATTCAGTCATAGATAAATTAGGCCTCCCGTTCGCAACTCTTAATATATCCTCTATCAACTCTTCGTTTGTGTGTTTGATACACAACCTTGGCTTAAGTCCCGCTGCTTCAATTGCATTATTCCATGTCCCAAATTTTGTAATTATCGTTCTCACTCCATATTTTCCTAACTTTTTATAATCAACTGTTTTAAGCATATTATTTTGAAGTATTTCCGCCACTTTTTTAATATCTTCCAACATCTTCTCCTTAGTCGCCATTTTCTTATTAATGCGTACATCAAATCCTACTTCTTTTCCTACTAAACTCCAACTACCTATGATTCTATTTATTTGATAAGCTGTATATTTTCCCTTTTTAATATAATCATTAAAAGTAAAGCATATTTGTCCATTTGCCACTCTTTTAATATCATCTATCAACTCTTCTTTTGTACAAGAAATACATTTTGAAGTATTTATCCCTGCAGCTTTCAACGCTGATTCCCAATTCCCATATCTTTTCAAATATGCATATGTACTATATTTTCCATTTTTACTATAATTAGACTGTGAACAATAATTTTTCCCATCCAAATTTGCCACTCTTTTCAAATCTTCTATAAAATCACACTCTTGTATACTATCTAATTTAGTTATCCTTTTAATACCCGCCAATTCGCATGCTTGCTTCCAATTCCCGAATCTTTTTGAAATTAAATATAATTTTATGTCACTTAGTTTTAAAAGTTTACTTAAATTAAAAGAACTTTCGCCAACAATTCCTGCCACTCTTTTAATTTCTTCAATAATATCCTCATTGCTGAAATAATGATCTATATTTGAATCTATATCAGCCTTTATTAACACATTATTCCAATCGCCTAATCGTTTATAAATTGATGAATTTTTATATTTCCCAAGCTTAAGATATTTACTTTTCGATAAATATTTTCTCCCATTTAATTCAAAAACATTTTTCACATCATTCAGCAATTCTTTTTCTGAATATTTGGATCTCTTTAGTTTAATTAATCCGGCTAAATCCTTTGCTTTTTGCCACGGACCTATTTTTTGATTTATTATCCTCAAACCATATTTACCAAATTTATCATATTTTGAAAAGTTAAAATCCCTAACACCCAATTCATTAGCCACTTTTCTAATATCATCTAATATATCCTCTTCACTAACATTATACTTTATATATCGTTTCTTCCTCATTTTTATCTTACTGAAATTTATATAATATTTAATTCCTTTCAGCCTAATCCCATTCAACCTTCAGCCTAACCACCTTGAGCCTAACTCCCTTAAGCCTTCTTCTTCAAAACCACATTATATTCTAATTTAGTTCCTCTATTAATTTTTAAAACCGCCAATTTATCTTCAAACAAAGGATGTGAAAATTTAAAACGATACACTCCACAACGAAATCTTTCATCCGCATAACGACCAAGATTATTGGATATAACCGACTTACGTTTAGGCAAATCCAAATTCGTAACCATACAACCAATCACAGGATTACCCGCTTCATCCAAAATATTGCCAAACAATGCAGTATGATGAGTCGGCAAATTAGAAATTGTCGTAATATTCACAAAAGCCTCCGCAAAATCAGGATAATCTTCCACAAAAAACGAAGCATCATTAATGAAATTTTCAAAATCATATTCAAAAATATCCTTCTGAATATCCCTCACATTTTTCAAAGCAATATTTTTATTCGAACGAGTATTCTTTGGCTGACCCAAATACCCATTCACAATTGATAATAAAGCTCTACCTTCAGTTACAATACCACTTGTAATATTTGTCAACGTACCATAATTCGTATCATTTGCCAACAAAAATGTAGCTTTATCAAATATTTTATTACAAAACGGAACCACTTCTGAAAGTTGATAATGAGCAATTTTACTCCTGGTATAATTAAAAACAGCCTTAATTTCGTCATCTTTCTTTTCGCGAGCATAGCGAAGCGATGGCGAACAAATTTTATCATACATAAAAACGCTTAAATTCGATCGGGCTGTGTTTTGATTTTTTGTAACTCCTTTAACATCAATAAGTGCCTTCTCAATTTCGTCGTTCATATCGCCGGCTCTCACAATAAAATGCGCAACATCATTTTTTGTTGTCAAATTCGTATTAATAATCGTAACATTCCCATCTTCAGTAACAAATAATACAGCACCATTAATGGCAATAGCTTTTTCTTTTATCGATTTTCTCATGATTAAAATAAATAAAGTGAATAAAATAAATTTGCCTGCAAAGATAATAAAAAAAATTATATATCCAAGTTTTAAAAAGATATATTCAAAAAATTATTGGATACATACAAACCTGAAGCAACAACACTGAACTTAGAAAAAACTACTCACACGATTGACTAATTTACTTACGCGATTGATAGATGTAATTACACGATTGACACATTTACTTACGCGATTGATAGATTTACTTACACGATTGGCACATTTACTTACACGATTGACCAATTTACTTACGCGATTGGCACATTTACTTACGCGATTGATACATTTACTTACGCGATTGACACATTTACTTACACGATTGGCACATTTACTTACGCGAAATTATGTAATTAATTCAATATATTTACTGACAAAATGACACAACATCAACCTTAAAATAAAAAATAATAGATTGAAAATAAGATACATCGAATCATATATCTTTCACATAAAATCATTTGGCATTTAATTTGATTGAAAATAATCAAAAGATGAAATCAATAAAAATAAAAAAAAATTATATTTACTAAATGAAAATCTAAAGCTCTCAAAAAGGTATGAGAAAACAAAAAATGCCCACCGAATTACAGTTTTCTTAATTTTAAAGACTTTAATAGGCTAAATAATTTGGAGCATACTATTTTTAATCCATTAAAATCAATATTTTTTCAAACTAAACTTAAATTTCAATTTAAAAAAATACAATCATGAAACGCTTCATTTCAATTTTAATTCTAAGTACACTTTTTCAAGTTGCTTCCAACGCACAAAATCAGAATGATGAACAAAAAAATCAAAGCAACACCCAACCTAAAACCAACATTAAGGTAAATAAAGAGTACGATAAGGAGGGAAATCTTATAAAATACGATTCCACCTACACTTATTACTATTCTAATTCCGAAAACAGTCAAAATATCAATGATAGTGTGTTAAATGATTTCAAAAAACAGTTTCATCAACAGTATTTTTTCTCCGACGAACCTTTCTTCAACAATTTCTTTTTTCAAGATTCCCTCATGAACAATAATTTTTTCTCAAACGATTATTTCTCAAAACGTTTTAAAGACAATATGGAGAGCATGGATAAACTATTTCAGCAAATGGATTCCCTGAAAAACGAATTTTTCCTAAAACCCACCCAACCCGAAGATAAAAAACAAAAAACTTTCTAAAAGCCATTGATATTGAAAATAATAATCAGTGAATCTGTAGCTTTAAAAAATTTAATTTTAGACTTAAAAATGAATTCAAACTAAGAAACTCCCAATTTTAAATATTTTTCACAATTGAAATAAACCTAACTTCACACTCGTTTTATGCTTAATTTATCTCCTAAATCCGCAATAATATTTTTTTATTTGTAATTTTACAGATTAAATTCAGCCATTAAAACAAATCCTTTCATGAACAGGATAACTATTATTTCAATTGTCTTTTGTATTTCCCTTATTACTCTATTAAGTTGCAGTAATAAGAAGAACGAAGTGCCTATTACCACACACGCAACCCCTTACACCCTAACGATTCCTCAGTTTTTCCCCACACAATTGAATATTCCTGCCGATAATCCTTTAACCATTGAAGGAATCAAATTAGGACGATATTTATTCTACGACGGACGACTTTCAGGAAGAACCGAAAGCGATTCAATGATGTGTTGTGCCACATGCCATCAACAATCCAAATCCTTCGAATGTGGTGTGAATAATTTCAACAACGGACACCCCTATGGTTTAACCGGAATTCCCACTCAACATACCATGCTTCCATTAATAAATCTCGTTTGGAACAATTCAGGCTACACTTGGAACGGAGCAATTTACAACAACAACCCCATACCGAACAATCGCACCTTAGAAGATGTAGTTTTAATAGTAATACAACTCCCCAGCGAAATCGATGGCACCGCCGCGAAAACAGTTCAAACAATTGCATCAATTCCAATCTATCCCCCCATGTTTGAAGCTGCCTTTGGAACTTCAGAAGTTACAATTGATCGGATATGCAAAGCCATTGCTCAGTTTATAAGAACCCTAATTTCTTCCAATTCTAAGTTTGATAAATATATGCGTGGAGAAGCTCAACTTTCTTCATCAGAACTAAGTGGATTAGTTTTATTTACCACCGAGCAGGGTGCCGATTGCTTTCATTGCCACGGTGGCGGAGGAAATGTATTGTTTACAACTAATTTATTCTATAACAATGCAAAAGACAGTGTCTTTACTGATCTTAGTGACCGTTATCATGTCACTTTCAATACGCAGGATATTGGAGCCTACCGTGCTCCAACCCTTCGCAACATCGCCTACACTGCACCCTATATGCATGATGGCAGATTTAAAACACTTGATGAAGTAATAGATTTTTACAGCGAAGGATTAGTAGCTTCTCCCTATACCAGTACTTTGATGCATAAGATTCCTTTTGGAGGAGCACATCTTACACCTCAACAAAAAAGCGATTTAAAAGCTTTTCTAAACACCTTAAGTGATGAAGATTTTATTAATAATCCTGATTTTAGCAAACCTGCAGATCTTCCTTAATCTATCTTCCCGCATAATTTCCTCAATTTCTCCACAGCTTCTTCATTCCCCAGTTCTTTAGCTTTGTTCAGGTCCTGACAAGCACCATTTCTGTCTTTCATAATATCTTTTACTGCTCCTCTGTAAAAATAAGCATCGGCTGAAGGTTTCATTTTAATCGCTTTGGTCAAATCTTCTAATGCTAAATTATATTTCTTTAATTCGAGGTTCAATATGCCTCGGGTCTGATAAGCATCTGCCTGATTGGGCTCCAATTGAATAGCTTTGTTAATGTCGGGAATAGCTTGCTGCGGTTTTGCATTCCTAATATAAGCATAAGCCCTTCCATTCATTGCCATATAATTACTATGATCTTTCATCAGAACCTTCGTGAAATCTTTAATTGCAGAAACAAAGTCCGAAACACTATTATAGCAGACAGCCCTGTTGAAAAACACTTTCGAATCAACATCTTTAACATTCGTAATCAGCCATGTATAATCACTAATCGCAGCCGTGTATTGTTTAAGCTTCAAATAACAATCGCCTCTGTGATCATAAACTTCTTTATTGCTATTGCCCAATTGAATAAATGCCGAAAAGTCCTTAACAGCATCCGAATATTGCGCATGATTTTGATACAGCAATCCCCTGTCGAAGTACACATCATTGTTTTTTGGATTCAGTTCAATCACTTTCGAATAATCCGCCAGAGCCTGTTTCTCATTCCCCAACTTTCGCTGAATATTCGCCCTTTTATAATACACATCATCCCTTTTATTATTGATTTCAATGGCTTTATTATAATCCTGTAACGCAAGTTCCGCTTTATTTTGCGATTCATAATACTCCGCTCTTCTGACATAAGCATCCGTATAAGTGGGTTTCACTTCAATGGCCTTTGAGAAATTGAGCAAAGCATTTTTAGTATCCTTTTTCTCCAGATATAATTCGCCCAAATACAAAAAAGCCTGATGATATTTAGGATTCTTTTTCAAAGCAGTTTCAATATCGGCAAACGCATCCGCCTGCCTGCCGGTAGCAGCATAACATTTTGCCCTATCATATAAGGCTTCAAAAAAGTAAGGACTTTTATTGATTACCTTAGTATACATTTCAATAGCTTCCTTATACTTTTTAGCCTCAAGGAATTTCGCTCCCTGATAATACATCTCGTTTGCAGTTTGGGCATGCATTTGAAGCGAAAGAAACATCAAACAAAGAAGGTTTATTATTTTTCGTAAAATTTGTGCAACCATATCAATTCAATTTTGTTATTAAAGCACTGCAAATTACGTAAATTTATGCCAAACCAAACAAAAGATATTTTATCCATACGCAACGATTATCAATTAAAGCATTTAACTAAGAACCATCTTAAGCCCGATCCCATTCAACAGTTCAATAAATGGATGAAAGAAGTGCTCACCGCTGACATTAGCGAACCCAATGCCATGATACTTTCCACAGTTGGCAAAACCGGGACTCCTTCTGCCCGTGTTGTACTTTTACGTGAGGTGAATCACGAAGGATTTATTTTCTACAGCAACTACCTCAGCAAAAAAGGCAATCAAATTGAACATAACAATCAAGTTTCCCTCACTTTTTTCTGGAAAGAAATCGAACGTCAGGTACGTATTGAAGGAAAGGCAAACATTATTGATATTGAAAAATCAGACAAATATTTTGCTTCCCGTCCACTTGATAGTCAGATAGGAGCGATTGTTTCACCCCAAAGCAGCCCCATTCCCTCACGACAGTATTTAACCGAATTATTCTCCACATTTAAAAAGAAAAACACCGATAAAACCATTCAACGCCCCGACCATTGGGGAGGCTACCTTGTAAAACCCGATATGATCGAATTCTGGCAGGGTCGCCCCAATCGCCTACACGACCGCATTGCCTATTATCGAAAAAAAGACCATTGGGAAATGGTGCGTTTAGCTCCATAAAAAAATATTTTATTCTAAAATGCTAACAATAGCGTCATTGCGAGTCCCCATTCCTTCGGCACACCAAGTTTTATGAAAAAAGGTGAAACTCTGCGGTTCTCTTCGTGTTCTTTGCGTTAAAATTAATAAACGCAGAGAACCGCAAAGATTTTCGCAAAGAGCCGCAGAGACGAACATGTAATTCTCAAAAATTCAACTTAACAAAGTGCTTTTATAAACTCTTGATAATTCAATAACCTTGTGAATAATCTTTATTCGATTTCTTTTCATTCTTTGAAGAAACATACTATTTACTAACTTTACCAAATATTTCTCCCTCATGAAACCAGAGCCCAAAAACCTACACATATTATTGATTACAGAACATCAAAACGCTTCTGAATCTGTAATTTCAAATGGTCTTATCATGGCTGAAATATTCAATGCCAACATTATATGGGTTCAGGTTTGTTTTAAAAACGAAAACCATTTGCCGGAGCCACATACAACAGAACAAAACGGAATTAAAATCACCCCCCTTTATATATCTCATAAAAACCTGCATACCGTCTTCGATATCGCTGAAAACAACAATGCTATTATGACTATTATGGCAGTCGATAAAGCCAAACCAAATCTGAATGCCCCCCGTAAAGTATTAAAACTGGCACGCAAATCCCGCATTCCTTTTCTCTTGGTTCAAAACAAAACCCCGTATCCCTCACAATTCAAAAACATTGTGCTGCCAGTCGATTTTTTGCAACAAACAAAAGAAAAAGCCTTATGGGCAAGCTATTTCCATCGCTTTAACGAAAGCATCATCCATGCCATCACCACCCCTTACAAAGACGAATACTATCGCATGCATTCGAAAAACAATCTGAAATTCATCCAACGAATGTATCATAATTTGGATGTCGAATATCAAACCCTCGAAATAGCAGGAGCAAACCTAAAATTAGACCAGGCAGCCATCGATTATGCTGCAAAAATTGATGCAGCCCTTGTCGTAATCATGACCACCCTCGACTATAATATTGATGATATGATAATGGGACCACCCGAATTAAAACTCATTCAAAATCAACATCAAATCCCTGTGTTGTGTCTAAACCAACGGAATGATATTTATGTGTTGTGCTCTTGAGAATCTCAAATTCTGCATAATTTTCCTTTTAGTGTGAGGCTTAACCCCTTTCGACTTGGATCTTGGAATTTGGGTCTTGGGTCTTTTCTTTCTTCCTTCAGCCTTATTACTTCATCATCCCTGGATATTGTGAAAATGGTCCCATATTAAGCCTTGGCTCAAATAGATTGAAATCATCGAAATCAACCAGGCCATTCCCATTAAAGTCGGCAATGTTAAAACCATAAGTACCAGCATTTAGATAAGGTTCGAAAAGATTGAAATCATCAAAATCAACACTCTTGCTTTGGTCTAAATCGCCAAGATAAAATGCAAACATTCCATTCGACAATTGAATTTGTGGATCGTTTCCACCAGGATCTTGATAGGCGTTGAACGCATTGGTTGTAAAATCATAAACAACAGTATTGGTGTTAAATGGAACCGCAATAGCTGTCCAGGTTTCGAGATGGTTTCTATTGCTTACTTTCATATAATAGTTGCCATTCAGACTTGCCGAAACTTGAAACGAAGTAAAGCCGCTGGTTGATAAATCAATCCCACTAATACTCACACCAATTGGATTATAGGGCGCATTTTCTTCAAAAAGATCAACCTGAATCCTATCTGCTTTTCCAAAACCATATTTTGCAAAAGTTAAACCAGTTCCCCAGTCCATTTCCTGAGCTTCCAACATAGTGTTTGAGTTAGGATCAAATAAACCTTCTAAATAAAGATGCAGGTTGACAATTTTATTTGTAATAGAACTACAATCCAAACCAAATGAAGTGGTATTATCAATGTTTCCTCCTCCGATTGTCCAGTTTGCTGTTGACCATGCGACATTATCTACCTGTATGCAAGTAAGACTTGGGTTATTCATAGCTGAAAAATTTACAAAGTTGATATTATTGCCATTGGCAACATTTAAGCTAGTTAGGTTATTGGAATTACAAAACAAGGAAGTAAGTTGACTATTGTGACTGATATCCAGACTAGCTAAAGCATTATTGTGGCAATTAAGTGACAATAAAACAGTATTCAGGCTCACATCTAAACCGGGTAATTGATTGCCTTCGCAATATAATCCGCTAAGTGCTGTAAAAGCTTCAATGCCTGTTAAGTCAGCAATACTAAGATTACCCACATGCATAGTTCCGGTAAATGCCGCTGCTTCGCAAACCTGTATTTCACCATCACTATTGGTATTGATAGCTGGGTCAGCAAGCAAAGCTGCTTTGAAATTCGCATCAGGGATGTTAACTATTGCTGAACTTTCTGTTATATCAATTGATGTTGTTCCCGTACAGCCATTTGGATCGGTTACTGTAACAAAATAAGTCCCGGAGAAATTCACAGATATGGTTTCAGTGATTTCATCAGTACTCCACAAATATGATGCATAAGAACCGGCATCCAAAGATACTAATCCTCCTTCACAAAATATAGTCGGTTCATTTGAAATAATGACAGGGGTAGGATTTGGGTTTACATGAATATCTATACAAGCGAGTCCTGAACAATTGTTTACATCGGTGACTGTCAAACAATAATATTCTGCAGTTGCAACATTGATTAATTCGGTGTATTCTCCGGTACTCCATTGATAAGATCCCCATGTCCCCCCATCTAACCAAATATTACCTCCTTCACATAAGTTTGGATTTCCTAATGGAGTGATAACTGGAGTAGGATTTGCATTAACTGTTATTGCGATAGAATTTACGCCTGTACAGCCATGTACATCGGTTGCTGTAACATAATAAATCCCACTCGAATAAACTGTAATGGTTCGAGTTGTCGCCCCCGTACTCCAATGATACCCGGAATAAGTAACATGCACTCCTGCATCAAGCGTTACATTATTTCCATGACAAAAAGTTGTGGGTCCCAAAGCTGTAATCGAGGGTTTATGAAACATGCCTGCTGTAATAGTTACTGATGCTACCCCTGAGCATCCCGTGTTATCAGTAATCGTAACATGATAGGTTCCTGCATGTGTAACTTCAATGATCTGATGATCATCTCCATCGCTCCAATTATAGGTATAACCGGGGCCTGCATCTAAATACATCGAAGCCTCTTCACAAAGCGTAGTGGCACCATACACATGTATTACAGGATTAATATTTCCTGTCGATGAAACCGTGATAGGTTGCGAAATCCCCATACAACCATTGGCATCATAAACAGTTACAGTATAAGTTCCACTCGTACTGACATGGATAATTTCAGTGGTCGCACCAGTACTCCAGTGATAGCTTGCAAAAACTCCTGCATCTAAATTTACCGATCCACCATTACAAAAAGTTGTTGGACCACTAGGAATGATAACTGGGTCAACCCCAACAGTGGTAGTAATATTCTGAGAAGCCACACCGGTGCAGCCTGCAAAATCAGTTACAGTAACACTAAAAGTTGTACTATTGCAAACCAAGGGATTAATATAACTCGTAGTTTCGCCCGTACTCCAAAGATAAGATGCATAAGAAAAATAATGTCCTGCATCTAAATACACATTGTTACATCCACAAAAAGAAGTCGGAGTATTGGTATATATAGCAGGGCTGGCAGTTGAAGCATCCACATGAATTCCTGCCGTACCTGTACATCCCCCATTCCCGGTAACCGTAACCACATAGTTTCCTGTTTGTGTTGCAATAGTAGTTTGTGTGGTTGAGCCGTTGCTCCAATGGTAAGAAGTATAAGGGCCACCTGCATCCAATGTTACCGACCCTCCGCCACAGAAACTTGTCGGACCGCTTGAAGTGATTACAGGATGCGGAGCAAGAGCTGATGAAACAGTTATATTCCTGCAAGCACTACAACTATTACCTCCATTGTCCGTAACAGTCACACAATATTGTCCCGTAGCTGAAACCGTAATAACTTCGCTTGTATCTCCGGTATTCCATAAATAATGCGAACCGTAGCCTGCATCAAGTGTGGCAGTACCCCCACTACACAATGGGTTACTACTAATTACATTTATATTACAAGTAGGAGTACCAAAACTTCCTTGCTCCAGCATCACACCCGAATCATACACAAAATCAGAGGCATCGGCAATGGCAAGTTTAATGTGATATACCTGACCTGGAATCACATTAGCCCCGGCTGATAAAGGAACCGTATAACCATCATATTGAATATATAACCCATTAGTATTATCAATAAAATAAGTGCAATTAGTGCAAGGACCAATTGGAATATCACCACACACAGTATAACCATTATTCAACGTATTAATAGAAACCGGAACAGAATTTGGCAAGGTGGCGATGTTTGGAGTACCCGTAATTCCCGGACCGCTAATAAAAAATGCAAACACATCATTATAAGGCGTGTTCACCCATTCACTATATTCTTCAGAAGCAAAAACATACCTGAAATTAATCGAATGATAGAGTGGAATAAAATCAAATTCGAGCACAGAAGCATCATAAGTAGGATAGCCCGAAAGAACATCCAATTGGGTATCGCCTGTAGCATTATTAACCCCACTGGCGCTGCAAGTATTATTAGGCCCGGGCGCTAAATTAATATCTCCCGAACACAAAATAACACCACTCGACAAACCAATACCACCTCCCGCAAAAGTTCCAATTGCATTCAGCGAACCAGTGTATATAACACTACCGGGTACTACCGTAGCCCCTGTCCCTAACAGTAAATTCACCAATTGTTCCGGCGTGGCACCACCATTAACGGTCATCACTTGCCCACCGGCATTCATTACTCCTAAGAAGAATGTCACAACAAGAATCGTTTTGAAAAATAAGTGTTTAATTTTACGCATAAAGTTTATCGTTTTTTTCGCCTACTTGCTAAGGGCATTGGCAGTCCCCGAAATGTTTTATTTTGAGATAATCCACTCTAAAAGGCATAGATAAAAAATGCGATTCAGCTTTGTCGAACTTGCAATTCGGTTTCGAACACCACATAATATGCAATTATCCCATCCATGAAATATGTATTTCTAAAACATCTTGATATTTCATCCTACAAAGATAAACAAATTCTCAAACAAATAAACCTTAAACAAAAAAGGCACACCCTTTGTTCGGCTTAGGCTCCAGCCTAAGTCGTTCCTATCTTATAAGGCTTTGCCTAATCCAATAATCGTTTCCAAAAGAATAAATTCAAAAGCTCATAGCACTTGCTGCATTTGCCTTTGTTCGGCTTAGGCTCCAGCCTAAGTCGTTCCTATCTTATAAGGTTTTGCCTAATCCAATAATCGTTTTCCAAAGAATAAATTCAAAAGACTATAGCTGCATGTCCATTAATATCCAAGTTTAACATGCATAGTTAGTACCGACTGAGGTTATAACCTCAGCCCAGTTGCAGCCTCTTTCCAACAGAAAGATTAAACCTCTTTTGAAGGAAGAATATCTTTCACCCGATTTCTTGCAATTAATTTAGGCAAGTGTTTTTTTCTACCTGTTGATTTGTAGTAAGCGATGATCTCACTAATTTGTTTTCTGTCTTCTTCCGACAATGGTGTTGGGTCAACTACAAAGTCAACACCTTCCGGTTCTTTAACATATCCCATTGCTTTAATATTTAAATTGGATAATATTTTTTAATTAACTTTAATGCTTCATGAGGGAAGATTACCATTTTACGTCCACCAATATGGCTTGCTCCTAATGTTTTTTCATAATGCTCAACCAATTTCGTTTTAGATGTAAAAGAAACAAAACCTTGATATCCCTTATCCCACGAAGTTTTACAAGTGAATGCAAACAAATTTCCAGGCACACCTTCATAAAGTTTTTTTCTTCCTAAATTAAAAGGTGCGCTTTCAACAAGATGTAAGTAGCAATGATCCCCATAATCACTAATACTTAAAAGTCCTTGAACAATTTCAGGATTATTGCGGATAGTAAGTTTATAAACTTTCCTATCATTAAACTTAAACTCCCTTTCCCAATCAAAATTCCATCCTTTTGCCTTGGTCGTATTTTTTAAATCCACTTTGGTCAAAAGATGAACATCAGTTGGAAAACTGTCGCCCGAAATGCAGTTAACAATGCTGTTTGTCAACCTATCAATCTCAATTCCTAAATGATATTTTGTTTGCTTCTCCACTCAACAAAGGTAATAAAAAATGTCGAATGTATTATATTATGAATAATATTTCCACAGTTCGGCTTAGGCTCCAGCCTAAGTCGATTCTATCCTAATAGGCTTTGCCTTATTATTTAATCGTTTCCAAAAGAATAAATTCATTAAATTATAGCTCTTGTTGCATCCACCCCTTAGAATATAGATTGAAACTATTTAGATAATACCGGCTGAGGTTGGTACCTTAACCTTAGGCGAACGGGAGGGTATCTATAATATGATGAAAATCATACTTATTATTTCCATTTAATATAATCTTTCTCAAAACAAAAACATTTTGGCTTAATTGAATCTCTATCTATTAATTTATAATTAGCATCTATTTCATAAAACACCTTTAGAATATCACCTAATTTCAAAATTGAACTATCAATAACATGAGGAAACAGAGCAATATTAAAACTATCAATGGTATGGACACTTGTATATAATATACCATCAACATTTTGATTATTTAATTTATAATATTGGAATGCAGCGTTTGAGTATGCTGTAGTAATTTTATATATGTAATTAATTTCATTATGCGTTTTCTTAAAATATGAACTTATAAAATCAAAAAATAATCTTTCCTCATCTGAAATATCAAATTCTATTACTTTGCTTAAATATTCTGCTAAACAAGGATTAGAAGAATCAGGAATTACTAATACTCGAATTGGTTTTGTTAAAACCCACTTTCCTAAAGTTATTGGAATAATTTCTCCAATTAATTTATTATCACTTTTTAGGTAGGGTAATAACTCAGCTTCACATGTATCGTGGATATCAGAAGAATAAAACATATTTTGACCCGGTCTGTTTACTCGACCAAAGTATTCAACATATTCATTTTTCGGATATGAAATTTTTGATGTTTTTTTGAAATCAATATGATTTTCATTTCTTCTTGCTCTATATAGTACAGCATTAGTAAGTGAAGTAGATTGAATAGGAACTCCAATTTCAATAAATAATTTTAACAGAATTTCATAGAGATCAGGATTATCCTTATTAGCCTCAATTGTACTAATAATTAATTCGCAAATTGCCATAATATTTATTATACACTGTTACTTTACTAAGTTTAATGTCTCAGTAGAATTATCTATGGTCCATTTTTTAAACTTATCCAATACACTTTTACCTAACAATAATGATGATGAACCTACACCCACTGAGGCAATTATATTTTTTATCATAAAATTGCCTATAGTTATTTGAGGTATTTTTACTCTCTTGCATTCAACTATGCTCCCATCTGCAATACGATATAATCCAGAAGATAAATAACTACCCTTTTTAATTATTCCAATTTTTATAAGTTCTTTTTCTAGCTCACTGGAAATCGAAACTTCACTTGCTCCTGAATCTAATATAAATTTTCTTTTAATACCTCCTATTATTATCGAAATATAATAAACCCCATTTTGCCGCTGCAATTTAATTGCCCCCGAATTTGAGGTACTTCTAATTTCTTTTTTTACTGAATTATAATTTTTAGGGGCAAATGGGTCATTATCTTTCCTTTCAGCTAATCCATTTTCTATTGCTAATTCTTTTAAGTAAATTAATGCATTAGCAAGCTTTTCTGTTGAATATTTATCTCCTTCTTTCGTGCGCATGTCAAAATATGATACAAAACTTTTATCATTTGATGAAAATATTGTTTGTATACATGAAGGATCATCTGAGTGTATAAATTTTTCATTATCTATGCTATTAACACAACGCAAAGTAACCTCCCAGGTATCTTTATTGTAACTCAATGTAATCACAGGATGGTTTTCATTAGTAGGAATATAAATATCAGAAATATGAACCTTGTAAGTACAATTATTATTCAAAATACTTAACCCAATAAACTCAAGAAATCCATCCCCAGTGATTGATAATTTATTTATCTTTGGCAATGCCTGATTAATATATATCATTGTTTCATTTAAAGTTAATTGCTGAGAAATAACTTTGTGTTCGCATAAAGATAAAATGCTAAATAAAAAGATAATTTTAATTTTCATGATATTATGTTTAGTATATTATTATAAAACAGTAGAATAATATTTCGATCCTCTGTTCAACAAACGAAGTTTTTTCTAAGTATTAAATTGAGGTTTCATTATCTATTTATCCTAATCGGTAAAGGAACTTTTCTTTATAATTCTATCAATTAAAATTGACATTTTTTCTAACCATTCATTTGTTAATTATTTTTGTTCATTACTCCTTATTGTAAAATCACATTTAATTGCATTAGATAATTCTTTCTTCTCTATAGTATTTATAGTCCTTATCAAATATTGACTTCAAAATATTGGTATGTTCTGTAAATCTAATAATACTTTTTGTCAATTGCTTTAAAAATTCTTCATCATATGAAGTTTTGTCAAAAAGATTTACAGCATCATTAATTACAAAGATTGTTTTTAAATGATTATCTTTTAAAATATTACTATGAATAAATAATTGTGTCGTTATTGTATCAACAGTCCTTTTTAAATTATCTAAATATTCAAACCAATTATTAAATGAATTTGCCTGAAAAGTATCTGAGTCTACTTTTTTAAATGGATTAATATTTAGTAATGCTTTTTCAATTTTATCACTAGTGTAAACTTTGGATATATCAAATTTTTCAGAGTTGCTCTCAATAATGTTACAACACAGTTTTAATCCTTCATTTTCAAGTAGGAATGTTTTATTGTGAAGGAATATAATATTATTAAGTATTTTTCTTTCATGGGGAATATGAACAATAAAAAAATAAAAAATGAAAGATGTAATGTAAGATAAACATATTGAATAAAACAATTTTCCAAATGATATAGAGAATTCACTATGTGTCTTAATATTAATTAATAATAGATCATAAATAAAAAGAAATACAAATGCAAAAATTAATAATAGGATAAGCCTATTATCAATCGTATATATCCTATTTAAAATTTTTCTTTTCATAAACTAAACCTAAGGATAAGATTAATTATATTGATTATTTATATCTGAAAGTAAATTTTTAGGGTTTGATGAGGAAATAAAAAATGAAAAAGCAAATGTTATATATATAATTAGAGAACTTAAAATTAATGCTGTAATTAATTGATTTGATTCCTTTAGATCGAATATTTTCCACATTAATACAATACTTATAATAGCATTTATAAATGCTATTGGAATAACTATCCAAGGGCCAACTTTTTTATATGGATTTAAATAAGATAGCATTGCAGCTAAAAATCCAAAAAGATACATACTAATACCAACAATAATCGCCATTCCAAATAAAGAAATGAGAAGCAACCAAATTACAGAAAGTTTTAATAATAATAAAGCTAATAACCCAATAGCCCAATTTATAAGATATAGCAGGCTTATACATAAAGGTAAATAAATTATGAATCTTAAAACGTTAATTATATTTTTCATTAGTAAAAATTGATTTTAGATTATTTCAATGCAATTATTTTTCCAAAAGTAATAAATTATCCCCCACTAAGCGGCATATATAAAAAATATGATGCAGCAAAGCCGAATTTGCAATTCGGCTTTGAACAAATGTATGAAATTCAAATAATTGGTAAGTATAATATTTTAAATTTATTAAACTTAAATAATAATATACTGAAATTTGTTTTCATTAAAAAGGTATTATTTTGTAATCAATTAAACTATCCTTTGAAATTAAATCATTTGAGAAAGACTGGCTAATTTCCTCATCAAGTACCTCAAAATCAAACCATACTTTCCCAATATTAAACATCTTTATTACAAATACTCCTTCAGGTCTATTTAATTTCCTTAATTTATCAAATTGATTCTTAGTGCACTTAATAAGAAATGTAATTTCAGGATAATATCCTTGTGAAATTGAAAAGTAGTAAATCCCTGAACTTGATAAATTAAAATCATTGATTATACCCTTTACAATCACAAACTTAGAATTTAAGGAATCTAAGAAAAGTTGCTTATAATCATAAGTATATTTAAAATGAATTGTATCCCAATCATGTATTGGTTTATATTTTTCAATGAATTCATTCTTATAAATTTCAAATAATACATTTTTATTTTTTTCAGTCTCTTGCTTTGTTTTAATTTCTGAATTACAAGAAAAAAAAATACAACAAATTACAAGAAAAACAAGATGGATTATTTTCATGATAAGAATTCTTAAATTAGCAAATTTAAACAATAATCTTGAAAAGCAAAAAGACTCACTTGTTACGGTGTTTTTCAAACAATTTGATTTTAGAAAAAGAAAATATAAGCAACATAATTCCAAATGAAGTAAAACTAAAAATCAAAGCTTTTCCAAAGTCAAAAGTGATTTCTTCCTTTACGTTATTTTTATAACTTTCGGTCTTGGAAAGGTCTGCTCCTTCATAAAAATTTTTTGTGATTTCAAATTTGCCAAGGCCAGGAATTAAATAATAATATTTATGTTCCCGAAAAATATAACCTATCGAGACACCAATTAAAATTGATATTGCAAATATCATTAGGATGATAATATTTCCTCTCATAGTCAAATTTCTCCCGTTCGGCTGAGGTGTGTCCTGAAGTAAAAGGGCAATTTAGAGATAAAGAACG